>JAGMEL010000131.1 GCA_023128195.1 Caldifarciminota bacterium
CTTTTATCTTTGAGTTAACATATTCCGATTTCACTTTTGCGAAAAAGTGAGATGACAAGGTACTGGATTCATCAATTTCCTTATCTGTTTTTTCAAGCCCGTTAGAAATCTCATATTGATGTCTGATTATTTATCTGTGTCACTATTATTCAAACCAATATCACTCACTATTTCTGTAATCAGTTTAGCTGTGCAATTGTGATATTCAATTAAGAAATTTTGAACTTCATCAATCTGCAGTTGATGCACATGCGTTCCGATATCATATCTGTTGCTTTTACAGTCATAGAATTGCTCTAAAGTTTCAAACATTCGTCTACCAATAAAATTGGAAGGGTCACTTCGTTTGAAGTGGGGAAAAGCACCGTGCTTCAATTGATTAGCTTGATATTTTGTTCTCAAATTTTTGTTCATCTCCGTTAATTCATTAAATGCTTTTCTTATGCTATCAGAAATTGTTTCGTATAATAAGTTTGGGGAACACTTTTAGGTCCTTATTCGTAAACATGCAGTTCATGTCCAATGTCCACAGGGTGACCGAGAATGCCGAAATTTACAGAAGTAGAGCCTTTAGGCTCGTTAAATATGATTAAATTTCGATATATTTGTACGGACGTAAACGCCCTACTCCTTATTCTCGGTCACCCTGTCCAGACCTGACACTCAGCCTCTCAGCCCGTAGTTTCAAGTTTCGAGATTTGACCCCATTTGCCCCCCGGCAGGAAAGTTCGTCAACTTATCCATGGACAAGTGCAGCGGGGTGAGCACCAGGTTGTGTGGAACAGAAAAGACGATCAGCATAGAGAAATCGCTGCGGGGATTTACTTCTTATCATTTTCAGTTGACGAAACCGCTGGGTTCAACAAGATAGAAAAATTCATAACTTGACAGTAAGAAGTAGGTTAGTAAGTGACTACTCATTTTTTTCTTGACTTTTATTTAGTAAAATGTATAATTGAATTATAGCAAACAAGGGATAAACAAATGAGAGTAGGAATTTCTTATAACAAACGTAAATTACTGCAGAGCCTTATCGCACGTAGGCGTTTTAAGGAAGAATTGGCAGAATATCAAAGATCCGTAGACACAAAGAAGATGATTTTGAGTATCCATATGAAATCATCACAAATAGAAAAAGAACAGCGAATCGGATTTTATCAAGAACATTTACAAGATAGTAGTTTTGCAAAAGATTCTCCGGTTAACTCCCATATAGTTATAACAAACCAAAAGGTTTAAATATCATTTATCATTGATTTTTTTATGAAAAAATTATTACCTACATTAGCAACGATCTTGTTAGTATTAGGATTATCAACAAAAGAAGCAAATGCTCAGCAAGTTAGATGGCATGTTCATAATTCTCACAATGAAATTCCTGGAGCGAATTGTCCAGTAAGTGCGATTAGAATTAGTCCTCCTGACACAGCATATAGAACAACTAATGCTAATGGGAGAGTTACTTTCTTTTCTAATGATTTCACTCCAAATTTACAAATTGGAGAAAATCTTATTTTTGAAGCAAAAAAAGATACAAATTCCTTAGAATATAAAACTAAAACAAATTGGCAAGTAAGAAATGATAGGATTGATGCTCCAGAAGGATGTCTAGATAATCCTTTAAAACAAGTTCAAGCGCATACATTAAATATTTGGTCTGTTATAGATACTTCTAATTGGACAGGAGAAACTTTTTATGCTTTAGCAGGACTTGATAAAAATGCTAGTCAAATATGTACAAGTTTTGTAGACCCAAATCCTTCACTTACACATGCTTATGATGTTTATGATATGAATTTAGAAAATCAAGATTCAACTTTTACTCAAGGAGACTCTGTATGGATAAAACTCCTTAAGACAAAAAATGATACTACCCTTTATACTTTAATTCCTTTTGAAATAGATACTCTTGAATATATCAATTCTCAATTAATAAGAAGTAATGGAAATAGTGGGAGTGATACTGTATTGTTCCCACAAAATATTTCAGTTTTTAAAGATGTTGGTTTAGAAGAAATCCTTCTTCCAGATACTGTTGATTCTGGAACAGTTGTTACACCAAAAGTTATTACAAGAAATTATGGAACAATAAATCAAGATCCTAATTTTTATTGTAAAATTAATGAATTTTATCAAGATTCACTACAACAAATAGTTTCTCCAGGTTACGATACAATTCATTTTAGTCCTTGCACATTAAATAGTGTTGGAAATTTTGTAACTTCTTGTTCATTAGCTTTAGATGGAGATGTTAATCCTGAAAATGATACATTAAGTAAAATAATTTATGTCAATCCAACAGGAATTAATGAAAATAAACAAGAAAAACCAAAACAATCTTTTCAGGCTTATCCAACCATCACCAATGGTAATGTAAAAATTTACGGAACTAACACATTTTCAGTTTATAATTCTGCAGGTCAAAGAATTGATAAAGAAGAAAACAATTCAGGAAATTATTTTATTAATGGTCCAGCTGGAGTTTATTTCTTGAAACCAGAAGATTCAAAATTGCCAGCAAAAAAAATTATTAAGAAAAGAAGATAAAATCAAAGATATTTTTTGATTTG
The DNA here is from genome assembly GCA_023128195.1 of Caldifarciminota bacterium. Taxonomy (GTDB): domain Bacteria; phylum Hydrothermota; class Tepidihabitantia; order SM23-42; family SM23-42; genus SOIY01. The sequence continues at coordinate 2,571 of JAGMEL010000131.1, forward strand.
TTCCTCACTAATCTTTGCTTGTCTTAAAATTGATTTTAATGTTCCAATTTTAAGTTCTTTATGCAAGGGAACAATGCAACCAATTTTTTCTGGAGAATATTTAATTAAAAGAACATGGCTACCTTTTTGTCTTACACTTTTAAAACCTAATTTATTACAAAGAATTTTAATAAGTTTTTTACCTGATAACTTTTTGAGTTTTGACATTTTCAATTTCAAAAACAGTCATAATCGGTTTACTCTCTTTTTGTAAAGGAAATTCCTCTAAATAAAGTTCTGTTGCTTCTTTTAGATTGTTTATAGCTTCTTCCAAAGTTTTGCCCTGACTTACTGTCCCAACTTCAGGACATTCTGCTACATACGTATTTTCTTCTTTATGAATAACAGCTGTAAAAGTTTTCATAAGAAAGAAACAATGTTATATGTTTTTAAATTTATCGAAAAGAATTAAATCTGTTCCCAATCTGCATCTCTTGTAACTTGTATTTTGTATACTTTTCCAGGTTCTAGTTCAAAATCTCCTAATCCTGCAACTATCTCCTCGCAAGTTGCCTGATTTGGATCAGATGTTGATCGTTGAGTTTCAGGATCCCACCATTCAATTATCCAATAAGAGTAAATAGGCACACCACTCACACTTTCATCACATAAATCACTTGCCCTCTTTATTGATGTATCAAAAGGAAGGACAATGAAATTTTCTGAATCTGTTGGCTCCCCCATATATTCCTCGACAAACTTCAAGTAAATGGGGTCAAATCTCGAAACTTGACAAATGCTATAAATGAAGCAAATAGCATCACCTTGTTAGGACTTGAAGAAACGGAGAATGGGAGAAATGGAGATACGGTTGCTTCGCAGATGAAAAAATTGTGTCCTGACACGGAGCGAATTGTGTATAGATTTATTTTTGGAGAAGGTATGGTTATCTTAGCAGGATGTTCTGGTTAAGGGGCTGTACCTTTTTTGAGATAGTGTTTAAAAGAGAAAATGGGTGGGGAAGCAAAGGTGAGAAGGAGGTATCATGCAATTGAAACAAAAATTAAGAAGTCAATGTAAAATGTTTAGATTTGACCCCATCACTGGCCAAAGTCAATATTCCGATTTCACTTTTACTTAGTCCACTTTTATCTTTGAATTAACAGGTAAAAGTAGCGGTTGCATTTATGCGACGATCATCTGGTGGCATCAACCAACTTCCTCAATTACCTTCTTTCCTTCATGCGGGAAATTTTCTATCCTTCATGCTTCCTCTCTCCTGGAGGGAGAGGACAGAGGTGAGGGGGATGAATCAGTTACGATTTTATGGACAGTCATGTCTTGTGTTATAATCAATTTCAAATCTCTTTCTTCATTCCATGTTTGTCTATATATCATTTATCGGATTTGCCATTTTTCATAATGCTCAATTGTTTAAGGTATTTTTGAAGCTTTTTCGTAGCGAATTTTTCGTAGAACTTTCCAAGATGATAACACTTCACTTGTTCCGCAATTTTCCCATTTCGTTTATTATAATTCAAATTCAACCATGATGTCTTTGAATTAAACAGTGATTTCTTTGCGTTTCTCATAAAAAAACAATACTTTAAAACTGGAACAATAGTACGATGACCGATTTCTATAAAAACAATAACCGGTATAATTGCCATTATGAGTGGGACATACCAGTTACTTGGCTTTAAAGAGTTGGATAAAATAACGATTTCTAATATTATAGCTAACAGAAACAATAATAAGCCATAGACAACTTCTGCCTTTTGTTTTATTGCAGCTTCCACGAGTTCCCATCTAACTCCGAACAAAGTATATGCCTTTTCGCACAAAGCACCCATGCCGAGGGTCCACAGCATGGGAAGTCCAATGGTGAGAAAACTGCGTGCTAAAAACCAAACACAACCAATATTTAATCCAAGTGCTACAGCAGGTAGTATTTCATTTAGATTTAGGTACTTAATTACGATATTAATTATGCTGCCCCCTCAATTACCTTCCTCTCCTTCTCCGTAATCCCATATAATTTATACAACATTTGGTGAGCTAAGTCGAACCACCATATCATTAATTTCTCTATCTGTTTTTTCAACTCCGTTAGAAATTATTGAAACCAGCACGTCCACCTCTTTTAGGATGCGACTTCAAAAACACAATAGATATTTCTAACGGGGTCAATCTGCCGTTGGATTTGGTCTTTTTTGTGTGCATTCGTCTATCCATGAAACGAGGAGATTGTAACTCTTTTTATCGCCATCCAAGTATGCTAACATACTATCATCCTTTAATGTATTTGCGACAAAGGTGCTGTTAACTCTCTGTAGTTCATTTATAATTTGTTTGTCGGTCTTCAGTAAAGCTAATTTTCCTAAAGTTCTAATTATATTTTGAGACAAGGTATTGAACTTATTTTGTAATGCCGTTTCAAGTATACCCAGGTTTTCTTTTACGTAAGAAGTATAAACATTGTTATCATCAACAGTGGCAGGTCTAAACTGGGGCAGGAAATTATTATTGGAGTCCAATTTGAGCGAATCATACACTCTAACCGCATAATCCTCATTTCTCTTTTTCGCGTAGAAGTGGGTAACTGAAGTGGTGATTTTAAAGAATACAAAAAACAGACGTGTTGATTCCCTCTGGCGTTCTATAATATTTTTCCAAATAGTGAACAATACATCCCAACTGCTTTGATCGTTAGATCTTATTTTTTCCAACCAAATATCTCTCAGGTCATCTAGATTATCAATTGCTTGCTGCCAGATATCATTCTGGCAAGCATTCAAGATGCTCGCTTCAAGCTCTCCATATATCAAAGGACCGGAAATGAACTGTCCTATTCCGTACAGGTAAGGGATTAAACTAAAAATACAGAAAAATGCAAGAGAAATACAAAAATTCAATGCAAACGCAGAGTTCGAAATTTGGAGTCGTAGACTTATTAGTGGTAAAATTACTGCAAAACAATACACAATGCTTAAAATAAAGGTCTTTTTCGACTTGATGATCTTCCAAGTACTATACTTTTTGAAGACCTGCAGCATAATCAACATTAATGTAAACACGAAAGCGAGTAATGCAGCCAATCCCTGCGAGATCGAACTCAAGATATAGTATGATGCATTTCGATCCTCACTTAGTGATGAATTCACTAAATTTAATATCACAAACAATATGATTGATAGTATTACTATATAGAAATACCCACTCTTGCTCAATTTCTTACAAGTATGCATTAATCTTTTTATGTTATTATACTTTCCCTTCAATTATCTCCCTCTCTTTCACCGTAATCCCATACAATTTGTAAACCAAATCATCAATTTCTTTATCCGTCTTTTCTATCTGCCGCTGAATTTGGTCTTTTCTACTCCCTTTGGCAGTTTGCATTTTTTTATTCAAATCAAACATCACTTCAGCCAATGCTACAAGTTTATCGTGAATTAGTTTTTGACTGTTATTATTTAAATTAATTTTTGGAAAACAGAACGGATTTATAAATTCGGGAGTCAATCTGTATGCATTTTCTCTTAACGCGGTGCTGGTATTACTAATAAAAAACCAAAAAAGTTTTGAATTTAAAATCGCTAAATAGAATAACTCATGTTGCCCTTTAACTTTATCGCTAAAAATAACACTGTGAATTGCGGGTCCATGGAAGAAAACTCCTTTTTCGTCGTAGCTAATTCTATTTTTGACTAGCATATCTGGTATCATAATTTTGGGGGTTTTGTACTCATTTAGACTACGTGAGGCAGAATATTTATAATAATTCGCATTACTTAATGGTATTTTACGTTTTATTAAAGTATCTTTAACAGATTTTAAATACTCGTACGTCAAAGGATATTCTCTTTTTAAGTCTTCTAATGGTATTAGTTTATAACCTTTTTCATCATACCGGTAAGGGAATAATAGTATAACTCTGTCTTCAGGTTTTTTATATCTTTTAATATCTTTGCCATATAAGAAGGGTACTAGTAAATCTTTTTCTAACTTTATATTTTTGTTCAGTTGTTTTGAAAACAACAAATAATACTTATTCTGTTCTTTAACCATGTTTAGCAAGAATACATTGTCATTTCCCGTTGAAGAACCTTTGAATATTTTATTCGTTATTTCAGAAAACTTATTTTTTTGAGAATAGATTTTACCTAATATTATTCTGGCTAAATCTGTACTGAAAACCCAAGTTTTTTCATTTAGAATTTCTATGTCCATTTCTTCGAATGTAACATTTTGCAAGTTTTCCATATTATCATTAAGATTAAATCTTTTGTATAAAATTTTATTATTTACATCATTTGTCAAAAAAAGTAAGCAAGTATAAGTTGTGGCATTCTCAAATATCTGGTTAGTACTGAAGTCAATTACTTTAAATAATAATTTATTTTGATAAATATACTTTCTGATTCTCTCTCCCATTTCAGCCTGAAAGAACTTATGGGGTACAATATAACCTAAAGATCCCCTTTTTCTTAGAAGATTAAACCCTGTATATATGAAAAGCAAATAGATATCATAACTTCCAACGATATAAGCTGAATATTTTTCATTAAAATATTTAACTTGCTTGGGGGCGAACTCGTTAAGTGTTTGAATTCTTACATACGGTGGATTTCCGATCACAACATCAAAACCACCTTCTTCAACCATTATTTTTCTGAATGCATCTTTCCAGTTAAATGCTTTAACTTTGTACCAATCGTTCCCGAAGTATTTTTTGAGTTCTAAAGTTTCGCCTGAAATTAAAGAGTTGCCGCAGCGGATATTTTTGTCGAGCATTGGTAAAATTGAGCGACCCGGAATTATTCCAAATTCTCCTTCAAGCATTTTGAGCATAAGTGAAAGTTTTGTGACCTCTACTGCCTGTTCATCTATATCTACGCCAAAGATATGCTCTTGCAGAATTCGCGCCTTTTCTTCGATAGTAAGTAATGGTTCTGCTATCTCATGTTCTAAATCCAGTTTTTCTTGTTCTTTTTTAAGTTTGGATTTCTTTTTCTTCTGAGAACGATAATAATTGAGCATTTCTTCGTATACCCTGATAAGAAAACTTCCTGAACCGCATGCCGGATCCAATATCCGTAATTTTTTAATCTTTTTTGCAGATAATTCCTGTAATAATTTGCCAACAGTATTTTTTACGATATAATCAACAATATATTCTGGTGTGTAATATACACCACCTGCTTTTCTTACATCGGGTTTTAATTCATATTTTACCTGATGGTCTGTTAATCTGATAGTATAACCAAGATACTGTTCATACATATTACCCAGAACTTCTAAAGGAATAACGTCAAATTGATAAGGATTATACGTATCCAGAATAATATCTTTCATTACTTTAAAATCGATTGCCAAATTTGTTTCCCAGTCCTGGGGTCTGAAAAGATCACTGTCAAAGATAATGTTATAATGTTTGAATTCTTCCTTGAGAAAGACCATTGTATTCGTACCTACGGTTTCAGTCCTTTCTTCAAATAAGTCTCTTAAAGAACGTCTATGAATAAGTTTTCGATCTTCGCACGAACGCATGAACATAATACGGTCTATTATTCTCTGGGTGATTTCTTTAAGATAGTCTGCATCCTTTTCTCTATCTTCAGCATGAAACTGCTGCGGATTGTTCTTAAAAATATCTTTTGCTAATTTTTCACGCCATTCTTTGAGGTCATCAAGAATTGCCTTATCAACCGGCAACCTATCCTTGGGTTTTTTAAGGAGTAATTTATCTAATTCACCATTGAGCACTGATTCTTTTGACAGAAGCCAGATTTTATCAAATTCGGAAAGGTACTCTTTCCAATCCAAATCGATTTTGAGACCTTTCAAAGGATTCCTTGTATCGGGTTTAATCGTGACATCAAAGAGTTTTAGACCTTCAAAATCTGTTAGTAAAACAAATGGTACACCTTTTCGGTTGTAACCATAACCAACTGCTTGTTTAATGTGTTTATCAAGGTCAGCCCTGGGTGGTTTGACTTCTATGAATAATTTGATTTGTCCTTCAATTTTAAGACCATAATCAACCCTGCCACGAGAAACCTTTTCCTCAGGGCTTACCTCATCACGAATAGAAACATTCCATCCTAAAACATTGCGTAGTAAAGGTTGAATAAAAGCGGTTTTAGTAGCTTCTTCATTATAATCATTGATCCGACCAGATGATGTTTCTTTTTCAAACTTTTCTACTAATTTAGCTAAATTTTCTTTTGCCTCTGCCCTCGATAATATCATTTACATTAACCTGATTAAATTCTATATAATGTAGAACAAAAGTCAAGGCAAAATTGTAATTGTTCAAAACTTAGTGGACTAAGGGCAAAGTGGGGTCAAATTTTGAATTTTGAATGGCAAATGACATCACTAATCAAAAAATAGCTTTCTTTGTTTCTTAAGAAAGTGAGAAAATATATATATGAAAAAATTGTAGCGGTTTTTAATTGACAATACAGTTTACAACTTTATGTTTTGTAGAATGTTTAGATCTACCACCTTACTACACCAAATAGGTTATACTGAAATTAAGTCTTGGTGATCAAAAAGGTGTTGACATGGTGGCATAAGTAATTATAATGGCTGCATTAAGGGTAGATTTAATGAAATTCTATAGAAATCGGGACACTATCCCTGATAAGGAGGTTCAAAATGGCTGAAACTTTCTTCAAAAAAATACGTGCGCGTAAGCTAACTTACGACTTTTGTAAATTCTTATTAATACTACTCAGCGTTATTATAGTGGATTGTCAAAACAAGGCTGAAAATCATTATAAAAAAGGCGAGGAGTATTTGCATTCCGAAAGATATGATGATGCTTTAAAGGAATTTGAAGAAGCAGTGAAGCAAAATCCAAAATATCTGAAGGCATTTTATTTACTTGGCTGGACACATTATATGATGGGCAATAATGATGAGGCTTTGAATAACTTTAAGAAATGCGTAAGTCTTGACTCTGAAGACTACAGAGGTTATAAGGGGAGTGCAAGTATTTTCTTAAGGCAAGGTAACTATGACCTCGCAATCGAGAATTATAAAAAAGCAGTTTCGTTAAACCCTGAAATCGCTGCACTATATGAAAATATTGCATGGGTTTATGTAGCACTTGAAGATTACAATCAAGCTATAGAAAGCGCCAAAAAGGCGATTGAATTACAACCAAACGAGGGCGAAAATTACTTTATATTAGGGAAAGCATATCTATTAAAAAGGGAATATGAAAACGCGCGTGTTTATTTTGAAAAAGGACTTTTACTTGGATTCAAAGGGAAGAAATTTAAACATTATATACTAGCTGATTTATCAATCGTATATGCGATAACAGGCAATAAAGAAGCAGCTCTTGGCAAAATTAGTGAAGCTATACAACTAGCTCCTGAAATACATGAATACGCAAAAATTTATTATGCTATTAAATCAAAGGCATCCGTTGAGACAATGAGAAGTATTATTTGGTAATTTTTTGATTTAGACTGAGGAGATCAAAGAGATTACAAACTCAAGCATTAGCCATTCAGAGAAATTATATACACTATGGTGGAAAATCCTCAAAGGCAATCTGTGTACAAAATGCCCCAACGAAGGAAATCTTATGAAAGACAAGCCGGATAAGAAAATTATCTGGCCTTCCCCTTTCTTCGTAGGTGATGAGTATAAACCTGGAAAGGGAGTTCTTTTTATCGCCCAGAATCCAGGTTGGCCACACTACAGAATAAAAATGGATGGCGACCGTTATGAAGAACTAGATGATGCTGATTATATTGAAATATATAGAAACCTAGAGCGAAAGTACGACAACAATTGTAAAATGCTGCGTAAAGATTTTATATTTATAATGCAATGCTTTACATGGGAACTCCGGGTAGATAATGTGTGGCGAGGTATAATAAAAAGTGGGGTTGAGGTAAAGTTAAAGGATATTGCTTTTACAAATTTAGTAAAATGTCCAACTCAAGATGACAAATCCATAGACAGAATGATTGAATCATGTGTCAATTCCTGTTTGATAGAGGAGATTAAAATTTTAAAGCCTGCTTTTATAGTTTTTGTAGGGACAAAATTAGTGGACGAAAATAACGACATATACACAAGTTTTAGACACATTGATGCTTTTCGCAAGATTATTAAAAATTGCCAAAAGGAAAGATTATATCATACCTCTAGAGGTAGATGGTGGAAAGAGAACTTAATGAGTGAAAAAGGTAAAAAAGTTTCTACAATTATCCGTCGATTATCTTGATATGCATTATGTTAATATGCACAATGTATGCAACGGAACGAGAGGAACAAGCAAGACTTGCTGAGTTACCTATATATAATGCTGAAACTGAACGAGTGTTGTGGGATAATACTCGGTGTGATATGCTCTTTGTATATAAGGATGATAGTGTAGCGTGTGAAGTTGATTGGGCGAAGAAATGGGCTGAAGGCATTGGCCAGGCTTTGTATTATGGTGAAGTTACAAACTTGAAGCCTGCAGTATTGCTTTTAGTTAAGGATATGGATGAAGACATGAAATATATTTATAGATGTTAGACGATATGTAAAAAGTATGATATATTGCTATTTATAGAACAAGCGGAAGAAGAGAAATAATATCAGTCCAAATAATAGTATTGTAGAGGGAAAGGAAGAAAGATGAGAGTAGGATATAAAGGTTTATGTTATTATATCACTGTAGCTACTTTTCTATCATTAAGCATTCTCAGCTGTGAAGGCGGTTCCAATCAATATTCTTCAGCAGAGAAAACTTGGTGCAGGCTTATAAAAGCCGCCAAAGAAAATGATATGGAAGAATATGAAAAATGTATGGATTTTGTTTCATGGGTTCAGTCTTATGGTTATACGACAGAAGAAATTGAGTCGTTTGAAAGGTTGAAAGAAATGATGAATGAATCTCAATATGCTGACTTTATTAAAGCAGAAAAGCGAGCTATGCAGTTTATGACAGAACACACCTGGGTGGTTATTTCTGAAAAGGAAGAGGGTTTGAGTACAAGAATTTTGGAAGTGGCTGCGAATGGAGATGTGAGTAGTACGATGAAGTGGTACTTTTCAAAACGAGATAAAGGATGGTTTCTAAACTTCCCATTAACTGATATGAATTTCATAAAAGAACACATTGAAGGTTGGAAAGATTTGATTGAGAGTAGTCTCTTAGAGCATTTTGGATTCTTTGTAGATGTTGAAATCTTGAAAGAAGATTCAGAATACATAATTGAGATCGCATCGTCAACGAAGATATCCAGAGAATATCTTTTCAAGAGTCTCTGTTGCTTAACTGTTGCTAGACTAACAACGAAAAGTGTCTCTTCAAGTGTTAGGGGCTTGGTCATAAAATTCAATGGGCAGAAATGGTGGCTACCTCGAAACCATTTTGGGGAAAATGCTGATAATATGATCACAAAACTTAAGGAATTAAGGTGATGATGTTGGTTTTCTTTTTCAGCAGATATCAGACAAAATAAGTGATTAAGAGAAATTGGAGGATGTTATGGAAGATACATTGATGCCACTTTTTTATTTAATAGCTATTTATGTTGGCTTTTGTGCAGCAGTTGGTACTTTATGGCAGAGCAAAGGTCGTGGTTTTGCAGGTGGGTTTATTTTGTCTATCTTACTGAGTCCAGTAATAGGATTAATAATAGGGCTAATTGTGACGTCTGATGAAGCAAAATTGGATGAACAGAAACTGATGCAGGGCACAATGAAAAAATGCCCTTATTGTGCAGAGACGGTAAAGCGTGAAGCAATAGTCTGTAGATATTGTGGTAAAGATTTGCCAAAAGAGAAGAGATCTTTAGTGATAGTCAGTCGCAGTGGCAAATTTTTTCATTGTCCATTCTGTAATCAAGGTTTGAAGTCGGCGTTGGTAGTAGAATGCACGAAGTGCCATAAGAAGTTATTTGTAGACAGCGAAGAAAAGGAAACAAAATAAGCAAATTTGTCCAAGAAAGGAGGATATATGAGTAAAGTAGCAAAATCGTTAATGATACTGCTGATAATTAGCGCAGTACTGAATGTTGTATTATTAATATCAGTAGTTCGTTTGAAATCCACAAGTGCGGAGGAGACATCGGCAGATAAAATCATCGAAGACAATTATGATTATACCAAAAGTAGTCAACCCAAAAATGTTTCACAAACAAAGAAGATGATAAAGGACCAAAGACCAACATTCAAGATGTTGAATGCAATGCCATCAGACTACTTGGAAAAAAAATTAACATTATATGGGTTTGCGAAGATAACATCTTACTATAATTGGGGATACGATGATGCCAACATCTCTCATTACTCAGTAAACCTTGCCGACGATGATTATACGTATATCCACATCTACTTTCCAAAAACAAAAAAGAATAAGAAGTTGTTTGAATTACTCGGCCAGGCGGGTTCTGATAATATTGCTTTAAAAGTGGAGGCGATAGAATTAAGGTCAAGATATGAATCTCATTGCTCAAGTTATCTTGGAGAAGGACTTAACTGGGAAGTTATGAAATAGACAAAATAAGCACATTTGTCCAATAACAAAGGTGATAATGGGCGATATTTGGCTATATAACACGGGTTTAAGGCCGTTAAATTGGACATTAATAAGATATTGGGGAAGTGGTGGGAATTGGGGTCAAATCAATTCTGGTTACTCTGGTTTGTTTGGTTTCTTTAGTTTATTTGGTTTGTTGGGAGAATTGGGGTCACAAGACAAGTGTGGTTAAATCTCGAAACTTGACAAATGCTACAAAAAAATAACGGACATCGCCTATGATAAAATTTCCTCGATAAACTGGAGACCTATTGCAGCGGTAAATAGGAGCCAATCTCCTTGACATTTGTATCACTCTGTCTATAATTCCGAAGTCATTATCGAAAAAAGAGTTCTACAATAGGAGGTAAACTATGAAAATCAGCAAATATTTTCTTCTTGCCGCAGGCATTATTCTATTATTATTCCCTGCTGAAGGTATTGCCTGTACAACATTCTGCCTTCAGAATAATGGAGACTGGATATATGGCAGAAATTACGACTGGTTTATTGAACATTGTTTAATTGTAGTAAATAAACATGGTGTTGAAAAAACGGCACTCACCGAGGATAATCCGGCGCAATGGGTATCAAAATATGGTAGTATCACTTTTAATCAATATGGTCGTGAGTTTCCTCTCGGTGGGATGAATGAAGCTGGTTTGGTTATTGAGTGTATGTGGCTTAAACCTACTGAATATCCCCATTCTGATTCCCGGGAAGGCTTACATGATTTACAATGGATTCAATATCAATTGGATAATTTTGCCACGGTGGATGAAGTCATAGCCAGCGACAAAATCGTCAGGATTACTGTTAGATATGCAACCCCTTTACACTTCCTGGTCTGTGATCGAAAGGGAAGGGCAGCAACAATTGAGTTCCTCGGTGGTAAAATGGTAGTCCATACCAAAGATGACCTTCCAGCAACAGCACTTACCAATAATACATATGAATATTCAAAACGCCTCTTTAAAGTCTTTGATGGTGACGAAAAGAGTGAAGCTTTTGATGCTGCAGATTATTCACTTAAAAGGTTTGTTTGGGCTACCCAGGGACTTAGTAATTGGAATCCGAAGACATGTGGTTCGCCTGTTGACTATGCTTTTAATATACTTGATAAAGTATCAGTGGATATAACAATGTTTCGGATTATCTATGATGTAGGTAATGGTCGTATATTTTTTCGAACAAAATCAAATGCTAATATCCGTTTTATGAAATTTGATGAATTCGATTTTTCTTGTAAAAAGCCAGTAAAGATATTAGATATTTCTGCTGGTCACGAAGGAGATGTTACAATCTTGTTTTCGGACTACACCTACGAAGCAAACTATAATTTGATTTCCAAATCCTATTCAGGAACTGAATTTCTTAAAAGCACACCAGAGGATGTACGGAAAATAATTGCAAAATATCCCGAAGGTTTACACTGCGTGGAATAATTGGTTGGCGGAGGTAAAACGGTAAAACGGGTAAAACGGGGTCGGTAAAACGGGGTCAGCCCCCTTCGATGTTCTCAGGACAGGCTCGAAATTCGAAACTAACATCTTCGATGTTCGATTACAATGATGAAATAGAAGATTACAGTGATAAAATTCTATCTGATTTCAACTCCCCATCTATATAATCTTGATTTTTTATCTCCGAGTTGCGTCTTTTGTAGCATTTGTCCAATGTCAAGGGCTGATCCCACCACTGACCCCACATGTTTTGCCTTGACTTCGTTACATAGATTAATACAATGAATATATCAGAAAATATGACAGAGGTAAAATGATGAGTAACTACAGGGTCATCTTGGCATCAAATT
>JAGMEL010000132.1 GCA_023128195.1 Caldifarciminota bacterium
CAATCAATAATTCCGAATTCATATTCAGCATCAATCAAATTCAACAATCTCTTCAATTTTTCTTCACGGTTCTCTTTTTCAACAAGTTCAATCTCTGCCCCGGCTAAATCTGGAGTGGATGGCAAAACTGATAGACGTGGCCATTTAGTCTTAATAATTGCACTATTGACCATATCTGGTTCATAAAGACAATCATATATGGAAACCTCCAATGTTTTGTAATCAATACCCAAACCGCTTGTGGCGTTTGCCTGTGGGTCAATATCTATGAGTAAAACCCTTTTTTCAGCAAGGGATAACCCAGCTGCCAAATTTACTGAAGTAGCAGTTTTACCTACCCCTCCCTTCTGATTACAGAGAACAATCTTTCTCATTCAACTATTGTAATAAAAAAATGGGGAAAGTCAATAAAAACAGCTAGCAGATGTCGGATGCCAGATAACAGATATTGGATAATGGGTGTTCGATAAAAGATGTTAGATGATAGATACTTGATGCTCGATGCTCGATACTCGATTAGAGCGAGAGTATAATCCGCCTCCATTCTTAAGTTTGTTAGGACGGACCCAATGAAATAAAAGGTAAACTACGGTGGTTAAACAAACCAAAGACTATCATTATTCAAAAGGCTGTGTAAAGTAGTTAATAAAAGAAGTATTTCACGGGGCAGGCGGATTGAAGTATGGCGTTGACAATTAAAATAATAAGGATACAATCAATATCAAGGAGGTTAAATGCCACTCAATACCAAAAGATTTATTAATGACAAAGTTAAAGAAATAAAAAATAAAGCAGGCAAGTCAAGAGTTATTTGCGCTACAAGCGGCGGCGTAGACTCAATGGTCTGTGCATTTCTAGCACACCAAGCTTTGGGTAAAAACTTGATTGCGTTATTTATTGATGATGGACTGATGAGAGAAAATGAACCACAAACCATAGCAAAAATTTTAAGAAAAAAAGGAATTAAAACTGTAATCATACGTACTGCTAAGGTTTTTTTCAAGGCTTTAAAAGGTAAAGAAGATCCTGAAGAAATGCGCAAGGCATTTCGGCATATATTTTATAAAACGCTCGGCAATGCAGTAAAAAAGTACCGGGCAAATTATTTAATCCAGGGCACAATTGCAGCTGATGTCAAAGAAACAAAAGGTAAGATCAAATCCCAGCATAATGTACTCTCGCAAATCGGGATAAGCCCAAAAAAATATGGGTTATCTATTATCGAACCACTTGTTAAACTATATAAACCTGATGTTCGTAAGATTGGGAAAACATTAGGTCTGCCAAAAATTATTTATGAAAGGATGCCATTTCCTGGGCCTGGATTAGCAACACGAGTTATAGGTGAAGTAACACCGCAGCGTGTAAAAATTGTGCGGAAGGCAACGGTAATTGTGGAAAAAGAGATAAAAAAATTAAAACCGTTTCAGGCATTTGCAGTTTTGTTAAACGATAGAGCAACAGGAATAAAAAAAGGCAAAAGGGCATTTGGAAACATTATTGTCATAAGAAGTGTTGAGTCAAAAAATGCAATGACTGCCCAACCCACAAAAGTGCCATTTAAAATACTGGAGAAAATTCAAAAAAGAATTGTCCGCGAAATTCCTCAGGTGACTAAGGTTTTATACGACCTAACGCCAAAACCACCGAGCACTATTGAATATATCTAAACGCGTATTCGTGTTTCGTTATTCGTGTTCGTTCAATAATCTACTTTTATCTTGATCTGAATATTGGATTTTGTTTGAAATTTGGAGCTTGGGATTTGGAATTTTAATGACGTATCTTATCCAAAGCTTCTCGCGCCACAGCATCTACTGATAAATCTGAGGGACCGAATTTTTCGAAACGCTGTGCACCGGCAAGAGCAATCATCACACCATTGTCTGTACAGTGTTGTAACCCTGGAATATGGAGTCTTATTCCCATTTCTTTTGCCAATAAAGAAAATCTATGGCGCAGCCTCTTATTTACAGAGACCCCACCGACAATTCCAAAATATTTTACTTTTGTTGATTCAATGGCTCTTGAAACGACCTGTATCAGATGTTCGATCGCCACCTCCTGGAAATTTACTGCTACATCATCACGCATATAATTTGGATTATCCCTTGTATAGTACAAAACTGCAGTTTTTAAACCCGCATAACTAAAATTGAATTCCTTGGGCTTAGGTACTGGAAATTTAATCGCACTCAATCTTCCATCTTTTGCATGTTCCTCAATATAAGGACCACCTGGATAAGGAAATCCAAGAAGTTTTGCTACTTTATCGAATGCCTCACCACAGGCATCATCAACAGTCTTACCAAGAGTTTCATAATCAAACTCTTTCCTTACTAAAACAACCTCAGTATGACCACCAGAAACCAGCAAAACCAGATATGGATATTGAGGGCTCTGTTTTTCTAAATGCAGGGCATATATATGTCCCTCAAGGTGATTAATACCTATGACAGGTTTGTCCAGTGCAATTGCAAGTGATTTGGCAAAAGATAAACCAACCAGAAGTGCTCCGATCAAACCAGGTCCTCTTGTTACACTAAATAAATCAACATCTTCTAATTTTTTTTTCGCTATCTCAAGGGCAACATTTGTTAAAGGCATAATTATTTTAATATGATTTCGCGCGGCAAGTTCTGGAACAACACCGCCAAATTTTGTATGGGCAATCTGAGAAGAGACTAAATTTGCCAGAATTTTTTTATCTTCAATAATTCCGATTGCTGTCTCATCGCAAGAAGTCTCTATACCGAGTGTAAGCATAGTTTATTGTAATCAAATAATTGGAATAATCAAGATTTCTGAGCCTGCTCAGAAATCTTTGATTACAGCGATCAAATAAAGATTACACAGATTTTTTTAGTTTGTTTCCCCGTTAGAGATAGGAAAAGCTTTAACCCCGTTAGAAAATTAAAATTGGTATTTAAAATCTTACGACGACTGTTATTCTGTATAATAAATAACCTTTCTCTTGACAAAGACATATTTCTAAACGGGGTTAAAGTGTTTCCGTAAATCACATGTATAACCCGTATAAAGTTGGCCATCTTTCATACTCAGAAGGACATATGTGTAGAACATAAGATCTTACTATTTATCTCTAACGGGGTTTGGTTTTCTTGCTTCTTACTTCTTGCATCTTGCCTCTTTTTCCTTTATCTCCGTGTCTTCAGCGAAGCATGACTACAGAAAATCGTGTCTGCAGCATATGCATGTAAATGCGTGTATCCCGCTTTGCGGGACGAATCACGAGTACGATTATAAATTATTGACACATACGTAAATCTGATTAAAGTTAATATGTGGTTGTTGTTCTGTTACTAATCGCCTTAGCTCCCTGCCTGTTTTTACTCTGGTATTTTTACCA
>JAGMEL010000133.1 GCA_023128195.1 Caldifarciminota bacterium
ACCCCCGGACAACCCCTAACACAACGCATGTACCATCTTTAAAAGAAAGATGTGATATCCGCAACAAAGATGTTATAAGACTGTTAGAAGATTATACATACATTTCTGCAATAGAAGAAATAGAGTCTATCATAAAAATGATAAGAGGCTATTAATCATGACACCAACCACAAGACAAATCGCATTAAGAGATATCCGAAATTTGATTGAATATTGGAAGGTTAGAAGAGAAGAATGCAATGTTATGGTAAAAACATTACTTCTTGATGAAAAGAAAATGTTGCGTAGTGAAGAGGAGGATGTGATTTAAATGATACCAACAACTAGAACCATACCAGTAGGGAAACTCTGTTACGAGAAGATGATAACCCTTAAACAGCATGTTGTAGACATTAAAGAAATGAGAGATGGTGATATAATGGTATGCATAACCCCAACGTCAGACCCAGCCGCAAACTCTTCCTTTATTATGCATAAGGCTAATGACAATATCATCAGAGTATCTACAACAAGGAACCTACAAACGGATGCAAAAGATGTTGCAAAGCTTGATGTGGTGTAATCATGGGTAAACCATCTATCCTTATGACGAACCGTGCTAACAGCCTTATTTTTGCAGCAAAAGACATAGGGTATGATATTATTCTTCCATCAAGGTATAATGCCAGATATTTACAGAAAGTTGCTATAGAAGTGTCTTATATGACCGAAATATACAATAGGAGTGATGATATAACAAGATAAAAGTAGCACACCAAACCTTTATAACCTATTAGCACCAATATACTATTGGTGCTAAAGAAAAGGTGTTTCTCAGGCTTTAATAATATAGCACAACATTGTTTGTTAGTTCGATAAACGTGTGTTGTTCACCACTTCACACGTTTTTGTAGGTAAAAGAATCTACATATAAGGATGTGAAAACAAAATGGATGAAAGAATACTCAGGCACAAAATGGTCGATATCGAAGCAGATATAAACGACAAAACTCGTGAAGCAATGCTTAACGTTACCAATACATATGTAAAGACGGTAAATAAGGCAAAAGAAGCACGTAAAACCGATCTACAGAGCATCAGAAAAGATCGTAAGGTAGCAATAAAAGACGCAACAGAAAAGCTGTTTGCGGACGCAATGGCAACAGACCAAAACACAGTAAACGAGGAATAAACAATGGCACAAAATATACCATCTCTAACCGGCACAGTTGGTGCACAGATAACAGCAGGTACAATCGTAGAAGGTACAATCGTAACGATTTCAAAAGGCACGGCAGTGGACTTTATGACGGCGGTACAATGCGCTGCACGAAAGACTGACGAAAAAACCCGTTATATCAATCTTGAAATTGCTATGGGTGAACATGGAATTAAAAATAAATCGTTCCCGGATTATTCGAATCCTGAAGATCCAGATATGCCCATCAACCCTAATTCAATCCATGGAAAAGTTATTGCCACATATCCTGAATTGAAAGTTGAAGACACCATAAACATGATTGCCTCAAAGAAAGAAACACAGAACGGTTCGCTTATGGTGTGGGATATGGTGTTGGTGTAATAGGGGTTGCTCCCCTATTTTTTATGGAGGCAAAAAGAAATGTCAATTAATCTCGTGTGGAAGGGCAAAACAGCATGTATTGTTGAGAAAGGTAGAAACATGCCAGAAATATATCATGGTTCCATAGGGACTATTACAGACACCGAGATGGAACGTTATAGACGTGATTTAAAATCTGTTAAGCAAGAACACCGATTACAATACGCCAAAACTAATTGGCATTTTTTTGAGGGACAACATGACATAACTAAAGAAAAATATTCCGATTTACCAACCCGAAAAACACCAACTGGAGATAAAAGAACAATACCTTTAGGTAAAAAGAAAAGAAGTTCTAAAAAGTCTAAAAAGGAACAAACTAAAGAGAAAATACCGGTAATAACAAAACAAAGTGTTGTTATTGTTGACACACAAACCGGTTTAAATGTTTCAAGATACAAAACAGTATCGCAGAAAGGTTCTGCGATTGATAGGAGGATAGAACAAATTAAAAAAGATAAAAAGTTTGCTGATAGTGTTGTAAAACAGAAATCCAAAGTTGCGACACAAAGCCAAATGCAACAACATAAGATCAACACCGAAAGGGATAATTGGCAGGTAACATCAGACAATGCCAGTAAAGCAATGCAAATACTGCGAAAACAGAAAGCAGAATTAAGGAGATAAATATGATTGAAGATATAGATCGTAGAGCTGCATTAATTATTAATGCCATAGAAGGATTGTCAACGTTTGAAGCTATAGGGGTTTTAATGTCAACAGTAAATGCTATTGCAACCCCAATACATGTAACAAATTCACAACCGTAATCACATGCCCAAATTTAAAAACCCTTATTATGGGCAATGCTTACATCAAAAATGGATATATGCAAAAAAGGTTGCTTTATGTAATTCATATTCCAAAGTAAGATGTATGTGTAAGATATATGGGGTTGATGTATACACAATTAACAGACCTGACGAAAACGTTATGTGTTGTGTATCTCTTTCACCATACACAAAACATAACTGTAAATATTTTAAAAACAAAAAATGTCAAACAATGTTAGGAGATTTTAATAATGATTAAACACACAATAGGATATGCACAACGTGACGAACAAAATTTAGTAAATAAAATAAATCAAAGAATATGTAAGGTAAACGAATATACACGTAAGCTTAATCGTTTACAACATGGTATAAACAAAGACATGCAATATCTATGTAAACTTTGGGGTTATAATGATTAAAGCAAAAGATGGGTTTGGTGAATATTTTGTTCCTTCCGACAATATTAAAATATCTTATCAAGAGATTGAAGATGGAAGAAACAAAAACCGTGAAGTTATAGACCTTTCAAAGAAACATAACGGTATCGTCCATAACCAAATCGATTATAATATGTGCTTATTAAGATTTGGTATTGGTGTATAAAAGAAGGTAATTAAAATGAATAATTTAAGTATTTTAATACAATATGGGTTAAAAAGATTTAATAAGCATATGTATATTATCTTATTAAATAATAATTATAAAGGAGATAGTTGGTTAACATGTGATATAACATTTTTAAGAAATAAATTAAATGAAGAGATAAAAGAATATTTCGAAGCAAAAAATGATACAGAACGGATGATAGAATTACTTGATATTAGTAATATATGTCTATTTTTATATATTAGATGTATGTTAACAAGTGGGGAGAATCTTTTTAATGAATATTTAAAAGAAATTAGGAAAAGATAGATATTATCTTAAATAAGGAGATATTAAAAATGGTAACAACAAACGATATAGAAACAATGCTTAATATGTCTCGTGAAGAATTTATAGCAGTTAATAAAGAATATCTTAAAAGTATTGGAAAAGAATATTATGACCTTACGGAACATACTAAAGGAAAAATAATGGGTATAAACCATCCTGAAAAATGCCCTCTACATCTTTGGGTTGTATATAATCATGCAAAATGCAAAAACGAACTTGTAAGCAATACGGTAGTATGCCCATTGTGTAATAATCCGGTGTGTCCTGATTGTATGAACCATGAAGTAGAACAATTAAGTAGAGTAACGGGGTATATGGGCGGGGTGTCTGGTTGGAATGCAGCAAAACAGCAGGAATTTAAGGATAGAAGTAGATATAATTTGTAAATAAAAAGGATGAATTTCTATGGTACAAAGAATAAAATATGAAGTACGCACTGATAAAATCGGACGTAAATATGGTATAAAGATTATACTTGCAACCGGTAGACAAATAAGGGTACCATGGAAAATAGCATATAAGAGAAAAACAGCAAACGATTCAAGAAGAAAAAGAGAAGTTATTGTAAAGAAATTGAAAGATTCTGGATCAGGCGCAACATACGCCGATTATCTCAAATCTCTTAAAATCGTAGAAAAAGAAACCAGAAAAAGATATAAAAAGCAAGGAAAAACTGTGTCCGAATCACGTATGCGTAGAACCGTAAAAAAAATTGCATTAGAACATAGAACCGGTATTGCATCAAGATATCGATATGCATGGATTTACTGGCTTATTGCTGACAGTTATACTGACGAAAACGGTATGCAGGTTGTTGTAAAAGATCAATCGCCAGTGTTTGAAGCTGGTTCACTTAAAATGGATGGTGACGAAATGGAAGGATTCAAAGAAGTATGTGATGATGTATACCAAGACGTAATATCTCAGGAAATATATTACGAAATAGATGATTTTGGCAATAAAAAATATGATGTTGATGGTGGGGCGTGTGTTATGCTCTATAATAAAGCAAGTAGAGAAACAATTGAGAAATACGAATTAGGTAAGGGTTGCGGGTATTCACTTGATCTAAAATCAACAAATACAGAATCGGATGATTTTTATAATAGTATATGAGGGATAATATGGTTCATAGAAATATAAATAATATTGAAATGCCACATTTTTTATGGAAAAAGTTAAATCCTATTGGGGTTATTAAAGATAATATTGCCTTCGATACAGAAACAACAAAAGGTAGATGTTTCCTTATCTCTGATTCACAAGGTAGATATCTGAACAATAACCAATTTAATGATTTATATGGACTATTACAATATCTTAATACAAAAGAGTATCGAAACAGTGTAAACTGGTTTTATAATCTTGAGTATGATACAAACGCTATACTTCACTTTCTAAAATTCGAAGATCGAAAACATATTGCAGAATTTAATTTTGTTGATTATGAAGGATATAGAATATCTATTATCCCAAAAAAGCAATTAAAAATATCAGTTCTCAAAAATGAAAAGCTTTTTCATTCAACAATGTTTTTCGATTTGGCACAATTTTACAATTATAAAAAACTTATGAATCTTGCAAAGCAAACAAATTATGCAAAAGTAGTTGTAGAGGACATTTCACAAATAAATACGAAAAAATATTATGAAAATAATGAATATCATAAACTTATTAATGACCGATGTATTATTGATTGTAAAATAACTGTAGAACTTGCTGATAAATTAACTAATAATATAAAAAAAATAGTAGGTATTAATAATTATCAGTCTAAAGCTTCAATAGCACGAAGATACGTACTTGAAAATATTAGCAAAAACTTAAAAATGCCTTCGAATAAAATGTTAAGCGCGGCATTAAAAGCTTATCATGCAGGGCATATTGAAGTATGTAAATTGGGAACATTTGAAAATATTTACAATTACGATATAAATTCTGCTTATCCTACAGAAATAGCGAATTTATATGAAACATCAGGCAATTTCAAAAACAATAAAGATTATGATCTTGATACCGCATATTCTTTTTATCATATTGAAATAGATTACGATCATGATACATTGTCGCCTCTTTGGTATCTCAAAGGTC
The DNA here is from genome assembly GCA_023128195.1 of Caldifarciminota bacterium. Classification (GTDB taxonomy): domain Bacteria; phylum Hydrothermota; class Tepidihabitantia; order SM23-42; family SM23-42; genus SOIY01. Next base: position 5,404 of record JAGMEL010000133.1, read on the forward strand.
AAGCAAACTATCATGTTACTGGACATTTTGATACATGGGTGTCAAACCCGGAACTTGAATATTTAATCAACATGGGATATGATTATAAAATAATAACAGCATATCATATCACCAAAAATAAATATACTGAACAGCCTTTTAAAGATATTATTAATGATTTATACAAAGAACGAATAAAAGCAAAAGATAATAAAGATGAAATTGAAAAAGTTTATAAAGTAATTCTTAACTCAATTTATGGAGTGACATTAAACACCATTAATAAAAAGGAATTATGTGAATATGAAACTGATTTGTATAAAATTATTGATGATAAAATAGTTTTTTATCAATCAACCTATAAAGCTACCAATATGTACAATCCGGTTTATGGTGCAACAATTACGGCAGGGACACGTACAAAATTATTTACAGATTTTCATAAAGACCTTGATAACGTTGTTGCAGTAAATACTGATGGTATGTATATGAAAAATAAAGTAGGGGTTTCGTTAACAAAAAAGTTGGGTGATTATTCATTCAAACATATTTCAAAATTAATGCTTATGGGTAGTGGGCGATATTTTATATTTGAAAATGGAATTATTGATGATTCTGTATCCAGGTTTAGATCCGTACCTAAAAATCCAACAGAAATTTATAACATAATGCAAGCAAACAAAAATGCCGAGAGTATTACACTTGAAAGAGAAAAGCCTATCAAGTTAAAAGAATCTATTACACAACATGATTTACATGATAAATTTAATCAATTTCAAAAGGTTGTTAAGCAGATTTATTTTAAAACAGAACGGCGCCACTGGTTTAATCCGGTTGAGAAGGTATCCGATTTGTGGGATACAGAAATAGATTCAAGACCATTTACGGTAGATGAAATAATAGCATAAATAAAAGGTGAAAATAAATGCTTTTACCAAATAAAAAATTTGTTAGGAAAGATTTTAGGGAATATTCGTTATCGGAAGATTGTATAATAGCAGAATTGAGAGAATGTAATTATTCGATAAGAGAAATCACAAACGGTTTGTTTGATAGGGGTTTATCATCCGTTAAACAAAGATTATTAACGTTGCGGAGAAATAAATTGATATATTAAGAATATGAGGATAAAAAAATGAAAATAAAAAATAATATGATATATTTTAAATCAATTCCAAAGATGTTTTATAAGGAAAAGGTTGGAATAAAGTGTAATACTGTGAGATTTTTGCATAGCGAGGAATTTATTACTATTTGTGCTAATGTATTAAAAAAGATACATATTAGTGAATCGAATAGTGATAGAAGTTTTGTAAGAAAAATATCTGATATTTCATGTATCAAAAACCCTAATGTTTATGAATATGGGTTTCTCAACACTCATGTTGTTATATTTTCATGGTAAAGGTTATGAATAAAACAAAGCAGATATATTGTAAAAACTTTGAAGGTACCGACATAATAGTTAGATGTATATATTACGGTATAACCGGGAAGATATCTGTGATTAAAGACTTAAAAAACACTTACAAACACAGTAAAAAAGAAAGTAAATATACTCCAACAAGGGGTAGTGTATGCGAAATACTAACGCAACACGAACACGAACTTAAAAACGATTCTGAACGTTTATCTCTTGATTTTTTGCAAGATTTGATAGGTACGGAATGTTAGTAGGAAGGTTTATATACCATGAATGACAAACTAATAGTTATAGAAGGGAAAAATTATACGTTCCCTTATAGCACACCAAACCCAGATACCATAAGCATTTTTGACATAACCGATATGGAAAGCCTATTGTATGTCTATAAATGTGCATGGTACCATTACTCACCCATTTTTATAATGTTTGGGGTAATTGGGGCTGTTGGTGGCTTTCTAATCACAAAACGATTGGTGAAAAGATATGAATCCAGAAAATAAAGAACTTGAAACTGTTAAAGCAAAAACCAAAAAGGGTAAGTCTCGCACTCCCTTTGCGGTACTCAATGCTCTTGCTGTTGGTGCGGTTATGTCTGTTCTATCCGTTCAGCCCGCAAGTGCTGCGATCGATAACACAACTTTTGATCCTATTGTGGATCTGATTGACGCTGTTATCCCACTGTTTACGTCAATCCTTGATCTGATCATAGCAGTGTTCCCTCTGGTTATCGCTATGACGTTCCTTGGTGGTCTTGCGCTGTTGATCACAAAGATTTTCGATGGTACGCTGAACTTTAGTTCGTTCAAAAAGAGATAGGCAAAACGCCTATCTTTTTTTTAGCAATATTTATATAAGAATAGGAGAATATAAATGAATAAGAAAATATTTATTAGCATATTTGTTGTGCTATTAATGACTTGTGGAATGGCTTTCGCAGCAACCCCTACACCAAACGCTATCACGTATACTGATGGTAATGGTTATGTAGAATTTAGTTGGACTGCCGGAACCGGAAACGTTACCGATACGTACAACTATTCCAAAACTATTAGTGGTGCTACAACTTGGTACAATAGCACAACAGACACATCAGTAAAGTGGTCTGGTATCGGTGGGGAAAGTGTAACCATTTACGTGTATGCTTTCAACACCACATACTCCCAACTATCCACTGGTGTTACATCAACCGTAACAGTACCACAATTGTTTGGCGACGTTGTAAATCTGATTGATTCAATTGTCCCATTGTTTGCGTCAATACTCGACTTACTTATTGCAATATTCCCTCTGGTTATTGCTATGGTATTTCTTGGTGGGATAGCAATACTCGTATCAAAGATATTTGACGGTACGCTGAACTTCGATTCGTTCAAAAAGAGATAGGCAATGTGCCTATCTTTTTTATTTGTAGGTGATAAAAATGAAAACAAAAATAAAAATAATTCTCATTATATTTCTCATAGGATTAATAAGTAATGTATCTGCAATTGATATAGAGTTGGTGTTGTTTGATCCGGATCCTATCAAAACAGATTATGCTGGAAAATTCAATATTACTTATGGAATTACTCATGATTCATTAGGACTAAACAACAGTTCAATTGCATACTTGTTTGCGGTTAATTATACTATTGACAATTGTTACAATCATTCTATTAGGGTACCGTCAAACAGTATCGCAACAACAACACCATCCATTACAGAATATGGAAATATTTTTAGGGGTTTTCGTAGAAACGTAACCCCATATTTAAATCAGGAATTTAATACTACGATTACAGAGGGTAATGTTTGGAAATGGGGCATGTATGATTATGCTGTTTATCCACATGTGTTAGTTAATCCTATAAACTCTACATATACATTTGTAAATATGACGTCATACAGAGTCATGGTTCTCGAACAAATGCATTATCTTGCTGCATTTGATATGTTTTGCACACCAAAAACAGATTATGAAATATCAGTAGACCAATCGCTTATAACAAAAATGTGGGATGTAGAACAAATTAACGGTAGGGATGATAATTATTTGATCTATGGACATTTTCCAACCGGTGTAAAAAGCATAACACCAACAAGTGATCTCGATATATATATGTGTAATGATACTTTTAATCCTTTAACAAGTGATTATACAACATGCCAGTGTTGTACATTAGTTGGTTCTTGGGATGAAGCAAGATGCACAAATTACACACTTGCCCCACACCCCATTAATGCCAGATTTGTAGATCCTTTAGTTGTGAATGTATCAACCTTACAAATTGATATAACTCCAACAAATTACATAATTTTTTCAAGTAACACACCGGCACATAAACCATACACAATAAAAATGACAAACGCAGACCCTGGAATAACCAATCTGACATGGGCTGATACTAAAGTTTCATGGGAATTTGATGAAATTGGAAAAACAGCAACACCATATTCTTACACACCAGGGATATTTTATAATTTCATCAGAGACTATGAACAATTAGAAATACAATTGTATGCTGCCGACAATACCGATACTTGGGGGTATTCTGGTGTTAACTCTTATCCTATTGGAGTATTCGCACCACAAAATCCAAATTCCGGTTCAATCAATTATTTTAATATGTCTGGAATAAAAGATTATGATATGAACGGATATTATCTTAATAATTGGTCAATCGGTGTGCTATGTGGTAATGATCCTGATGGGGGTAGCGTAACACATACTTTAAATTTGTATGGTAATGGTGATTTCGAAACGTGTATCAATGCAACTTTTACATGTGGAGGACACCCATCAACAGAAGTACTTTTTAATAGCACACCATACACATCAAACGATATTGAATATTACATTGAATTGGTAACAACCGATTCGGACACCAACAGCGTTTCAAGTCATTCACCAATATTTTATATTTCGCCGGTACCTACTAACACAATGTATATTTATTACCCAAATCTTAATAGCACAACAGAAATTACTTATGCTGATGGAAGTGGGTATCACAAAATTGTAGGTGACAATTTAACTATGCACGGGTTGAAAGTTGTATCTCTTCAAAATAAATTAATTGTTGATGATATAATAACAAACCCAACCCTTATATTAAAAGAGAAAAATATATATCTATTATTTTATCTTTTAGTATTTGCAATATTAATTGTTGGTGCCGTTAGTCTAATTGCAAGGATGTGGAAAAGATGAAAACCATAATAATTGTTTTGTTGATGTTGTGCTATTTGGTATCGGGTGTTTCGGCATTAAACGATACTTATTATAACACAACATTTATTCATACTATAGGAATTGACAGCCAATACACAAACCCAGACCTGATAGATATGAATAATATAGGTGGAAAAGATATTATAGTACCATTATACGCATATAATGATACTTATTTTATTCTACGTAATGATGGTAGTGTTGACTACATGATATACATGTATGATTATAGTGGTACTGCTTTAATTAATGGAAAAACGTATCTTAATTCGTTTTGTGGGATTGTTAAACCCGGTGCAGAAATGTTGTTAATCAATGATGCTTCATACAAAATATATGCTTCAAATAATGTTTTGTTAGATATTACAAATATTGATGAAGTAAAAAGTATCTTTAACTCATATTGGTTAATAGGCTTTGTAGTAATTTTATTGATAACATTATTTGTAATTGTAATAAGGAAGGTTATATCATGATAAAAACAAAATTAAAAAATACTGGTTTAGTTATAGCAATATTGTTAATGTGCTTTACAACAACTGTGTCGGCATATTCTTATTCTGCTGATGGGGAAGGTACTTTTGAACATTCTGTATATAATGTTTATAACCATAATTCCCCAACATACTTAAACAATGCAGGATTCACCCTATATTATGTTGTTCAAGGATATGTAATTGATATACGAACCGCAGCATCTATAGGTTCGCGTATATGTCTTACAAACCCGTCTGCTTATCAAAACATACCCGGCATGTATTATACGGGTGATTCATGTTTCTATTCTGGTGTGCTTACTAATAGTAGACAAATGACAATGCAGTCTTTTGCACATTCATCAAAAATTGCATCGAGGAGATTCACAATTACAATTAGTTCATCTCCAATTACTGAATATCAGATAAGTGGAAATACTTGTGGCATAACTGATATGCAATTGTATATTAATACATCAGACGGTTTTGAGAAAATCAATTATACAACTCTTACATCTGCTGGTGATTCCTATACATTTCATATCTTTTCAGGATGTGAATATAGTTTAAAGTCTTCAGATAATGCATACTATAATTTTACATGTTCGGGAGATATAAATTATGATAGAGATATATGCACATTTATGACAATCACGTTAAAAGATTATTGTGGTAATAAAATGCAAAATACGTCTGTTGATATTTACAAATCAGATGGTGGTTCACCAGCAAGTTACGAATTTGTTGATAACTATCACAGAATTAATCCTATATCATTAAATGTAGATGATATTGGCGTTGGGAAAATGCTTGATATATATTTTGATACAGATATGGGAACTTATCACCAGGTAGAATATTGTATTGAACAAAACATTGATATGTTACATCCCTTTAAATGGTGGGCTATATCTTACGGTGCTTTCGATGATATAACACATAATCCTATTGAAAATATAAAAATGCATGTTAACCAGTCATGCAAACCGGAACCGGATCGATTATTAAGTACTTATGCGTTTACCGGTTCTGATGGGTATGCTTTATTTACGGGGTTGTCTGCACAAAAAGTATATGTCAGAATGGATAATGACCAATATACCGGTGATCGATTTTGGGTTGATGGTCTTGGCGATGCTTTTCACACTTATCATGTAATTGACACTTATCTTAATCTATCTGATGAAATAGATGACTGGCATAATAATACTGATAATATGTCAGTAGGATGTAATATTCATTTTAAAGATCAATCAGGACATATCGATAACCACATTAATGATACAGACACTTATGTGGATTTGTATTACGATAATGGTAATTGTAGTGCTACATTGAAATTTCAAAGATTGTACAATACATATTGGATGACAAAAACGGCATGGAATATTCCTATTAACGAATCAGGGTATAAACGTGTTTATAATGTCAATTTCTCAGATTATGATGCGAATTATCGGGGGTATATGTATGCTACAGAATGTGAATGTAATGTAACCCTATCTTTGTATGTTACAAATGAAACCGTTCAAGAAGAGCAACATTATGAAAACTTATCTACTTACATCCGATTTAATCATCAATTGGGTGGAAATCAAGTTGATTATCGGTCACCAGTAGAAATAAAAGCTTACGCATATACAAACACGTCAGCATATCTACTTAATATCAATTTAACTTTATATGAACAAACATCACAGATTGCAACTATAGCATTAAATTGGGCTGATTTTGCTGGTGCAACTCCCAAATGGTATTATGTTTGGCAGCCGACAGTAAATTATGATATTGGAAAAAATTATACTGTTGTAATGACTGGTTATAACGATTTGAATCTCGGTGCTGACGATGTTTGGACTTCCAACATAAGAAATAATAAATTGACAATATATGTAAAAGACAATCACAATTCTCCAATAGATTATGCTACTGTATTTATTGAGGGGTGGGGTAGTCAAACTTTAGGATCCTCAACACATGCAGAGATAGAGGGTTTTGATAATGGTAATGTTCAATACAAAGCATCAAAATCTGGATACACATCATCAAGTTGGGCGACAGTGACCATGAATGATGCTGACGAATCTGTTACGTGTATCTTGGTTAAGGAATCATCAACAAGGGTAACCGGTTACAAATTACGTAATGATGAAATAAAAGATTTCTTTGTACCTATAATGTATTTACTCCTAATGTTTATGTTGTTAGGGGCTTTTATACATGTATCGGGGAGGAAATAAACTATGAAAATAAAAATAACGATATTAATACTGTTGTGTTGTGCTATTAATGCGTCAGCATGGACTGACGAACAAAATATGTTCACAGAAAATGAATCCCTTGATTATGGGGTAAACGAAATATTTAATTCATCAACTGTAACAAATCCTTACTGGTTTGATGAATCGAGATGGTTTCACGGTGATTCTGATATTTTATCACCATATTTTAGATCAAACGACCAAATAGACTTTTGTGTAAGTTATGATATTTGTAAATACGTATATAATTCCGTATCTGGCGAATATGTAAAATCAGCATGTTGTGTAACTATTGATGATTGTATTTCTGCTGAAATATATATGGAAAGTGATGGGATTAATTATTATAGATATCCTAAAAATTTAGAACAACATATTTCTGACGGGTTTCTTATAAAAAAATACATGCAAGAAATGATGAATGCTGGGAATATTAATTGTGCCGATTATCTCAATATTGATGAATCCCAAGGGAATAACCCTGATGTGTTTGGGATTAATGCAACTGCCGATGTGGGTAATGATGAATTATCAGCCGTATATACCGGGTTTGTTGCGCTTACCGGTGAATCAGAATCTCTACTTTCACAAAGTCCTAAATATGGTTTCGATATAGATTCCGTATGTGGTGAGGGGGGTTCTGGTGAACTTTCGCAGCAGGTTGGATGGGGTGATATAGGAGAAGCTGGAGAAAGTGGGAAATCGACATTTGAAATAATGTTTTATATGATAATACCATTATTATTCATGTTATTATCTATACAAATGATAATGAAGGTGATAGAATGAAAACAAAAATAAGTATAGCTATTTTTATAATAGCTATTATGTCAATAAGTAATGTATGCGCAACAGCCGAATTGATAAACGAATCGTTATACATCTATGACGAATCAAACACACAATACAGAATGCATGTATGGGGTGATGATTTAGACCGTGGTGCAAACGTTGATAGGGTTAGATGTGAAGATTGTATCTGTGTTGCTATGAATATTTGGATAGCTTCCAATGAAGATTTTGAATATGACTATGAACTTAATTATGCACCAACCGAAACAGAATATTTCACATCAATCATAACCATAAATCACACAACTTATGATTCTCTACTTTTTGGGATGTATAGAAAAATTTATGAAACGTTAGAAATTGATGGTGTGGAAGTTGCTAATAGAAACAGAACTGGAATATTAAATGTCGGTGCATCAACACACATAGCCTTTAATACCCTTGACAGAACGTGTACCCTCGGTTCTACAAAGGTAAATAATGTCACCCTATTTTTTGATGACATGATTTGTACTGAACAATACAATGACGTATACAATGGTTCTGATGTACAAATGAAGTTTGAAACCGTTGGAGATGAAGGTCATACAAAAAATAAGTTAGGTGGATTTACCGGTATATTTTTATCCGTATTACAAAAAATGCCTTTTATTGGTGAATCTTTGTATAACGTGCTTTACCCACCAATGACAATCATTCAATATTCATTAAATTTTGTATTTACATTTTTAAATTTAATAATATATGACTGGTGGTATGCAGTGCTATTGTTAGAATGTATATGTATGATAAAAGCTTTATCATGTAATGGTTATGATAATGTTATGCATGTATACGTAAATACACATATAATAATAGGCATGTTTGTATATAGTAAATTAATTATACCAACCATTAATATGATTATAAGTATTCTCAATACTATAAAGAACATGATTCAATGGTGGTAAATATGTATACAATAATATTAAAAGATTCGGGTATAAAGGTTTTTGCTTTCCAAAGCAACAACCTTTTTCACCTAATGCGAAAGTTTTATAAGGTTGTAAATCAAAAGTATATGTATAAGCTAAAAAATGGATGTGCTAAAAAATGAATGTAAACCCTTCAGGAATAGACGGCAAAAGTATCACTTCATCCGTTGCTAAAATCATTGATACAATTAAGTATCGTAAATATGCAAAAGAAGGATATACAACTGTTATTTGGATAAACAAAGAAAATACGTTGGTTAAATTAGTAGACGGTCGTATAAGAGATGCCCTTTTAACAATCCCATCACAAAACGCAGAAAAAATGATCGATAAAGTATATATCCTCCCTTCAAAGAAACTTGTAACAAGGTTATGCTTTGTAAAAGAGGATGTAAACGTTACACTTGATGTTAATGTCACAGACACATCAAAAATTTCTACAGACTTGTTTAAAAAATTTGTTAACATAAAATTGCTTGAGGACTTACAAGCATTTAATATGGGGCAAGTTTTATTAGGTGGGGCTATAGGACTTATTTTTGGATTCATGCTTGCATTAGGTCTACTGATGTTCTATGGTGTTATGGCAGGTGTGTAAAATGACAGCAAAACCTATTGAAGTAAAAGATACCCCTATAAAAAGTAGGGGCAACAATACAGAACCACCAAAGGATATGAATGATTTGATTAACAAAATGTCTGTAGCTACTGCTATAAATGCTACCGACACACCAGATAACCCACAATCAAACATCGAATTAACAAATAAGGTTGTTGACACCCTTTTCGACATGGTAAAAAGAAAGATGTTAGGTATTATGACCAACCGTCAGATATCAGGCATAAAAAAGCTTTATCTGGTTAATGATATCATTTTTGACAATCGAAAAAGTGTGTTAACCAGAATAATCGAAAATGAAATCGATTTGTCAGTATCCGTTAATGGTAAAGGTAGAGAACAATTAGTTAAGCTTACAAGGGTTGAAGATCAAACAGAACAAAGTATTGGTAGAATAAAAAGATTTTTAGGGTGATTATATGGATATAATAGATTTTATATGGCATCTAAATAAAAATCATGTGATTGGTATAGTAGGTGACTTGGGTGATGGAAAAAGCATTGTAGGTGCGTCATGTGTATCTATAATGCATTCTTTAAGTCAATATACCCTTGCCCCTAAAACAGTGCTTACAAACGTTCCCTTTAGTTTTGAATGTGAGTTAGCACAATATTTCGATCAACTGAATGACCGGGAACATACCTATATTTTTATTGATGAAATACACTTGATGGCTGATTCCCGGAAAAGCATGGCAGGAGGAAATTTTTTTACGGCAGGAATAACCGTAGACGTTCGAAAGAAATTTAATAAACTCTTTTGGACGTCACAAGAATCCTCACAAGTAGAAAAGAGGGTTAGGAATCGCACAACATTATTCCTTAACCCTATTATGGTTGATGAAAAAGAATTAATTTTTGATATTAATTTAATATCAAAACAAAAAAGACTGATAGATAGTATAACGTTGTGTCTTAAACCCTTTAAAGACGATTATGATACCCATTATATACCTATTGAGATATGCGAACGTGATGAAAACGATTAAATATTTGAATATATCTGATAGAAATTAGATGATACTACTATCAGATATATCATATTTAATATTAATAACCCTATATTTACTATTTTTCTATTAGTTGCTTCAAACCATGCCAAACATGCAAGGCAAAATATACCTGCAATAAACTTAACAAAAAACCAGTGATATAAAGATGGAAAATATTTAAAGAATGGGTTAATTTCTGTAGCACCCATCCCGAGAACACCTACAAATGTTGTACCATAATCTAATGTAATGAGAACTGCCAAAAATAATATCAATTTATTATTATTGATCATTTTCTCACCATTTGACAGTATATTGGTATTGAATAAGTAGTGCTATTAACACCCCAATAAACAACATTGTGATAATAACCATACTTACCAATACCGCGAACTTTGTTAATGTTCTCAAGTTCTCACCACTTTAAAATCCCTTGATATTTTACACACAACAAAATATCCTCTATGGTTCATCATATTAATTTCACAATATTCTTTATTATTGTGAACAAAATATGCTGGACATGCTAATTTTGAGCATATTTTATTACCGTATCGGTCGAGTTGCATTATACCCACCTTAATATATATTTATCAAACCATGTCTCTTTTTGTGGTTCAAATGTAAAATCAGGGGCGTCACAATACTCCGTATTTACATTATGTACCTTATCGAGAATCATTGACAATTCACAAACAGCATTCATAGTATTGCCTCCAAAGATACCTTAATAAACTCCTCTTGACGTTTTCTTTCTACCGTATTCGCACCAGCTTTATCGAAAAAAGATTTGATAGGGGGGCTGTCAAACACATTCATGATAACACCACTACTGCCAAAGTTGCCGTTATAAGAAAAACCATAAACACCAACACTGTGAGTATGACTTCATCGATTGTCTCATACATTAGCATCCATCTCCTTATTATCGTTGTAATGCTCCAATTGTAGAATACACAGTTGATGCATCATCTTATCGTTTGCACGTCTCACAACGTCTAACGCATCACTTATACGACGATTGTCATTTATCAATTCTTCCATTGATATAGTCATATTATGCATCCTCCTCTTCACTGCGCAATATTTCTTTTTCTTTACGAAGTAATGACTTTACCATACTTTCTGATTCTTCTCTTTTAACCTTCCAATATTTAATTAAATATCGGACATCTCTTAATTCAATTTGTTTGGCTTCTGATAGCATAATTAATCGCCTCTTAACATATTTAACGAATTAACTAGATGTTTCCTCGCTTCATTTAACGCACCCAATTCGGCGTACATCAATGCCTCTTTAATCTCTCTTACACAACTATCACATCGTTCTGGTGTATATCTTATTTGTTCTGTCATTTAGATCACGTTCCGTAAATCGGTTATCAGATACTTTAAACGTTGTGCGGCTTGATCGTAATCACCATCATTCAGCAAAGATATGATAGTGTTTTTGCGTCTTTCTTCATCTTCTGGTTTCATGGTATTGGTTGTGTTAGGGGTTGTCCGGGGGT
>JAGMEL010000134.1 GCA_023128195.1 Caldifarciminota bacterium
GTTGGTTTAAAATTACCCGGCGCATTCTCACTGGGTTATGCCTATCAATTTGACATCAAAGATTATGGCGTTTCCAGTCATATCTTTGGTTTTATTTGTCGTCCCAGTTCTGACCTTTCTCTCGGTTATAAAACAACATTAGGCAGTAGATATCATATGTTCGGAGGAATCAGTATAAAACCTTTAAAGGAGTTTCTTACACTAAGTTGTGATATTGAATATGAGGGAATTAATAACATTCTCAATTACTATTATGGAGTAATGATCCAGACTTTAGATGGTGTGCAACTCAACTGCCATGCGGACAAAGAATTTAATTGGAATGCCGGAACCGAACTAACCTTTGGCAAAATCAAACTTGCCGGTAAGTACTCAAGCATGGACAAAAAGTTTAGTGGCGGCATTATAGTCTCAGCACAGAGTTTTGAAAAATTAAAGTATGATTGTAGAAAATAAAAATATAAATAATGGGTATAGAAACCCTGATTGGCAGGGAAGAGGTTCTGAATTACTCAGCACAATTCAGACAGTTAAAGATAAAGTAGTTCACAGCGGGTTTCTTGAAATAGAAATTCCCTATGAATTCAGTAATACTTTCAGATATCCTGTTGTTATTGAAGTCAAAAGTTCTGGACCAGTCATTGAATCATTTGCCATTGCCTTTAAAATTGATGATGAAATGGGTGCAACAAAAAGCACGATCGAAAAGAATATCATTGTGCCTGAAGTACTTAATACTTTTAAGCGAGATGATTTTATAAATTATCTTTCGGATATAGTCGAAAAGCAAAGCAAATTAGCCTTTTATTTAAATAAAAAGCCAGCGAAATTCAAAAATCTAAAATTTCACAAATTGGCTGAAAAACAGAAAATAATCTTTAATGAATTTCTAATTATGGCAATTGAAAAAGTATTAGAAAAAAGAAAATCAGTAAAGTGAGTTATATAAATGATTTATTCTTCACTAATTACCGCTTATCTTTTATTCACTTCTGTATATAACCTTAATCCACTAGAGGTTCAAATTTTAATTCAAACAGGACTTGATTTTTCTTATGTGGAAGAATTTGATAGCGCCCAAATATATTTTGACGAGGTTATTAGACTTTATCCTGAAAATCCCGCAGGATATTTTTTCAAAGCTGCGCTTTTACAGTTAAAGATGATGGATGAATGTCAATACCTTGAAGAAAAAGAATATCTGTCATTGATAAATCAAACAATTGAGTATGCCGGGAAATTCTTGGAAGAAGAAGAAAATCTATGGGCAGAATTCTATTTAGGCAGCAGTTATACATATCAAGCTGTTTACAAAGGGTTGAAAAACGACTATTTTGAGGCCTTCAAATATGGTGTAAAAGGAGGTAGGATACTACAGGGCATAATCAAAAAAGATTCAACATTTTATGATGCATATTTAGGTGCTGGTACCTTTGAGTATTTCTGGGCACGTGCTGCACGATACTTTCCAGTTCTCAAACTTGTTGGTGGTGATGCAAACGAGGCAATAAGGAAATTGCATATTGCTTCAGAAAAGAGTCTTTATTCAGGACCAACTGCAAAAAATTCATTGGTCTTTATTTATGGAGAAGAAGGAGATTTCAACAAGGCAGATAGTATCATTGATAGTTTGTTGTTAAAGTATCCAGATTCAAGGACTTTTTTATGGAACAAAGCAGAATCGGAGTTTAATAAAAAAAATTATCTCGTAGCTGCCGATTTATATAGCGATCTTTTTTCAATATATAACTCCCAAAATAATAAAAATTATGCGAACTTAGCCCAGTGTAAACTTTTTACAGGAAAATGTTTTTATAAATTAAAAGAAGAAGAGAAAGCTAAACAGGCATTAAAGAAAGTGATAAGTTTTAAAAAATATTCCGATGAATATCCCCAAATTAAGATTTATTGCCAGGTCGCATACGGTCTGCTCAGCCGCATATTTTAGACACAAATTGCGCGAACGACAGCGAATTATTATTTAGCAATGCTTTGCTGCGACGAATCCCGCAAAGCATTGAAAATAAAGGAAAAATTGACCCCTTGACATTTTGCAAATAATGAGTATAATATAATACTATGAAACCAAATTGGTCATTTAGTTCGAAATTGGATGCTATGAAGAATATAGCGCTAAAAGATACTCGACTTGCTGTTATCAAGGCTGCTCAGGATATTTTTGCTAAATTTGGTTATAAGAAAACAACTGTGGATGATATTGCCCGAGCCGCGCACAAGGTAAAGAGCACAATATACCAATACTTTGAAAGTAAAGAAGATATCTTCCAGACTATTATAGAAAAAGAAAATCAGATATTGAAAGAGGAGATAAAAAAAGCGATTGAGGCGCAGGATAACCCCAAAAAGAAATTGCTCACTTATGTTATTACAAGGATGCGGGTTCTCAAGGATCTGTCGAATTTCTACAATGCACTCAGGGATGAATATCTCGAGCATTTTGTCTTTATTGAAAAGATAAGGAAGAAATATCTTAAGGATGAAATCAATACGATTAAGAAGATTTTGAAAAATGGCGTTGACCAGGGTACTTTTGTGATAAACGATTTAGAATTGACTGCATGTATGATTGTCGTTGCCTTAAAAGGATTGGAATATCCTCTGATTGAAGAAATCGAGGTTCTGAAAAATGAACAGGGTATTAACAGTCTGTTAGGGGTTCTATTTAGAGGAATAGAAAAAAGATGAGGTTTTTTTCATGAAATCGAACCAAATGACCGAATTGGTTTTATGGCTTAAAAATTTGAATGTATCGAAATTTTTAGAACTATTAATTGAATCAAGGCTTATCTTAAGGTCAATTATAGTTTTTAAAAGTAATAAGGAGGTTAGATCATGGATTTACAATTAGCGGATCAAAGACAAATAGCCAAGGAGCAAATATTTAGAAGAACTTACTCATCATTGGTCGATCTTGCAATCGTTTTCTCAAGAAGCAAGACATTAAGGGAGACAGCACTCAAGCTCCTTACTCCGGTGGTGGAACATGCGGTGTATCTTTCTCAAAAGAATATTGTGAATAAGAGAATACTAAAAGACAAAACCGATATGATGATGGCAGTAATATACTCGGCACTACGAGCCAATATCCACAAGAAAACAGTCCAGATATTAATGAAAGACGTATTTCTGAATCAAGAAGCTAAATCAAAGGAGTATAAGTTTCAAAAAAAGCATGGTTTTGTACCACCGGGGTTTATTAACATAGCTCCGGGTAAACTGTGTAATCTTAAATGCCTGCATTGCTACGCCAATGCCTCAACTGATAAAGAAAAGTTGTCTTATAAAGTATTCTCAAGAATCATTAAAGAAGCCAAAGATAATTGGGGAACACACTTTTTTGTTATCACTGGTGGTGAGCCATTTTTGTGGAAGGATGAAGAATATACACTTCTGGATATCGC
>JAGMEL010000135.1 GCA_023128195.1 Caldifarciminota bacterium
AATTCACCAACACATGCTGGAGTATATGTTGCTGGTTTTATGACCGCAGTATTTCCACTTAAAATACAAGGAAATACTTTCCATGTAGGTATTGCGATTGGGAAATTCCAGGGAGTAATAAGTCCCCAGACACCTAAAGGGTCCCTTTTTGTCATACATGACTTATTTTGCAATTCAGAGGGTAAGGTATAGCCAAAAAATTTTCTTCCTTGAATTGATGCATAAAGTGCTGTATCAACACCCTCCTGAAAGTCTCCGCGCGTCTCTTTAATAACCTTGCCCATTTCTCTGGTCATCAATTGAGCAATTTCTTCTTTCTTTTCTATCATAATTTCGGCTGCTTTGCGCATAATTTCAGACCGCTTGGGCCAGGGTACAGTACGCCACTTTTTATATGCCTTTTTTGCTGCTTCTATTGCCATATTAATATCCTCGGCATTCGATTTTGGGAATATGCCCACAACCTCATCCCAATCTGCTGGATTTCTATTTTCAAAGGTCCTGCCAGATTTTGAATCCATTAACTTTCCAGCAATAAAATTCTTGTATGTCTTCATATTGCCTCCTTATATTTATCAGTATGCATCCGCATTCATCTGTTTGAATCTATTATTTTAAGGTATAGGAATTATTGAAACTCCTATATCTTAAAATAAACTTTTTTCAGGGTTTTTCACCGCTGCGGACACAAAATTTTAGTCTAACAAAAAAATCTCTTGTTTTTTTATTATAACCAGATTTTATACTAAGTCAATATGCTGATTTCTCTCCACTTTTTGTAAAGCATTGTCAATTTTGCTTTTCTATAGCATCATGATTCTTGTCATTGCGAGCGAATTCCGCTCCCACACCTATGCATACGTGTGGGAGCAGGATGAGCGTGGCAATCTCAATATACTTTGAATGAGTAATATCATGTTTTTTCAACGGTTTACTTTATTTAGGAGATTGCTTCGTCACTCCGTTCCTCGCAATGACAAATTAGTATTTCAACATGGTGGAGAGGATTTAGGTCAATATGGTCTTGACAATTTACTGAAAATCCATATACTCTAACACGAAAGGAGAATATATGAAAAAACTATTGTTATTAATACCGCTCGTGGTCTTTATTGTCGGCTGCGGCGGTGATGAAGAGGGAACTGTGTTTTATCCTCTCAGTGTAGGCAATGAATGGAATTTCGATATGACAATGACAGAAACTACACCAAGTGATACCACTGTGAAAACAGGAACGCAAAGTCAGGAAATTACTGCTGAAACAACCCTTGATAATGGTACTACGGTCTTTGAACAAATGTTTATAATGACAATTGAAATTGATACATTCACTATTGTTGATACGAGCATTGAATATATCGAGGAGACTGAAGATTTTCTCTTAGTGTATGATGATAAAGCCGATACTATACCTGATACAGTGGCAGCACTTCCTCCTGAAGCCGGTAAAACATGGAACGTAGATGATAGCACCACAGCTGCATATATAGGTCAAGAATCAGTAACTGTTCCTGCAGGTACATTTAGTAATTGCTGGAAAATGGTTCACATTGACAGTGGGGTAACTGATACGACATATATCTATGTTGCCGAGAATGTTGGTCCTGTAAAAATGAATTGGATTGAGGTAGAGGCCGATACAATATTCCAAGAAATGCTTATGGAGTTAGACAACTACGACGTTGAATAGAAAAATGATATTTTTTGGAAAGGGGCTGCGTATGCAGCCCTTTTTTATTTTTGAATAATGGTTTGTTTTAAATTTCTTATTTCTTCTTTAGAAAATCCTTTAATTAAATAAAATACAATAGAATAAATAAAAATACCTAAAATTACGAGTATGATAATAGACAGATATTTTAATACACACAGAACAATTACCATAATAATTGAAGCAATAAGCGGTTTAATTATATATTTTAAGCTTTTAAATTTCACGAATTTTTTGAGTTCCCTGCTCATCAATACAATAGCAATTGTTTCGCTAACAAACAATGCGATTGCAGCTCCTTGTCCTTTGAAATTAATGCCTAAAATAATGATAAGAATCAGATTGATCAATGCTGTATAGGTTATAATTTTGAAAAATCTGCGCTCTTGATTTATTGAGACAAGCCCATAACCGAAAATAGTATTAACAGGCGCAACCAGGAAGTACAACAAAAGTATACGGAAAATAATAATTGCACCCTCAAATCCTGCTCCATAGACAAAACTAATTAAACCATCGGCAAGAATAATGCCGCCAAAGGTTAAAGGGATTGTGATCGCAAAAAGCAACCGTGTCAAAAAAGTAAAACTACTCCTCAGTTTTTCTGGCGCATGAATGAACTGTTTTGATATAACAGGGAAGAATACATAATGGAACACCCTTTCAATTATTAATAACATAATAATAATTTTAAAACCAGCACTGAATACACCAACCTCTACTTTTGAATGGAATACACCAAGAATTATGGGCGGCAGGTTTAAGGAAACTTGATTAAAGATTACTGCCAAACCGACCGGGAATGAAACAATGAGCAGATTACGCCAGGGGCGCAAAGAGAATCTGATTTTTAGTGATTTATATTTATTAAGAAAAACAAAAATTAGAATTCCTGTGGCAGCACAATAGCCGATAAAGAACGAAATAGGGACCATTAAAATATCGTGGCTGATGTTCAATAAGACAAAGAGTAGTATTACATAAATACTATATTGTACCAGGCGCGAAATACCGATACATCCCATTTCTTCTCGACCTTGAAAAACGAATTCTAAAAGTATTGCAAATGGAAATAACGAGAGTAAATAGAAAAAAATAATATTTTTTGTTATGGGCTTACCAGGAATTACAATGAGTCCTATAATGAACAAAAGAAAAATGAGACTGGCGAGCGTAAGCCTTAAGCCGAGAATTTCCTCAATTATTCTACGATTGTTATGGTCTTTTGCAATCTCACGGGCACCAATCGTGGTTAAACCGGGATTTGCAAATAATAATGCATATGTAAAAAACGCCATACCATAACTTATTATCCCGAGTCCTTCTGCTGACAGCGTTCTGGCAATATATACTATGGCAAAAAAACCAAGAATACGGCTAACTGCGTCGCTAATAAATAGGGAAGCAAAATTCTTTGTAATCCTTTTCATATGCCTAACCAGTATAGCTTAAAAATGACAGAGGTCAAGTTGTGTTTCATATGCCTGATGAATCAGGCAACTACAAATATTATAATTTACTATTATTGTAGTCGTCCAATTCATTGGACAATGCTAAAAAACATTATTCCAGCATCTATACCCAAACCCAATAACCATTTCCTGATAGCACGGGGTTATCATATTAGTAAATGCACATTCCCTACATGCGTGTTTTCTATGCCATAGTCCTTGGCAATCTGCAATGCCATATCTGCTTGTTTTCTTGAGGTGCAAGATAAATCATTAAAGTGAAAATGTGGATAAAAACCCAAAAAAGACCAGGGAATCTTTTTATTTATAGAACTTATAAATTTTGCTATTTGTGTCAGCTCATATTCATCAATATATCCGGGAATTAAAAGTGTGCTGACAACTAAAATTGGCAATTTTTCTCTTTTCTCAATATATTGAGCAACAAGTTTAATATTTTCTTTTGTATTGTTATTTGAACTACCACACAATGCAATATTTAACTCTTCTGAAAAAGTCTTGAAATCGATTTTAATACATCCATTACTCCTCAATGCATACTCAGCCCAGAGCCTCATTAATCTGGGTGAAATTGAACCGTTTGTTTCCCAGCAGATTCTGATCTTTCTTCTCTTTTCTGAAATCTGTTTTGCTACTTCTAAACTGTGAAGGGCAAATGGTGTTGGGTCACCTCCAAAAAAACAGACGCAACCTGTTACAGAATCTGCTGCCCTAAAAAGTTCTTGAGCAGTAGTCTTGGTTTTCTTATCGCGATAATGCCAGTTCTGACAGAATAGACAATTGAATGTACAGCCTTCATAAAATACAGCAAGATTTTTAAAACCATAGTCTTGACTACCTTTACAAACCCAGTCTGCAACACAATTTGTTGGCAATGGATCATGATACCAATCAAGATAAGCCCAATTTCTATCAGGTCCAACGATTTTGCCGCCTGCATTCTTTCTTATTCCACAATATCCAAATTGGCCTTCCTTAATGCGACATTTATTTATGCATAGTCGGCAGCTCTTACCTGATCTGTCATTCGGTATTATTTCTGGCAATTTAAATTTTTTTCTTACCCGCACATGAATTTCTTTTATCGATGGATATAATCTGTCAAATTTATCCCGGATACAGGTTGGACAATAAGGTAATGACTTAGAGAATAATCCTTCAGTATTACATTCCCGGCATTTCATAAAGGATTATATATTCACATATGGTTAAGTCAAGCCTATGTTTGAACGTAGAGCGTAGGGCGTCCCATTTACCATAAATCCAGGGGTTGACTTTTGTTTATAGTTGAGTAGTATAAGCCTGATTTTGTTTTAATTATTCAAAAATAAAAAGGAGTATTTATGGCAATATCTCTTGATGGTGAACATTTAACAATTGAAAAAATCGTCGACATTGCACGGCATAATGAGCAAGTGGAAATCTCGGCCCAAGCAATTGAACGAATCAAAAAGTGTCGGGTAATGCTGGAACAAAAAATTCAGGCACGAGAAATCATGTACGGTGTTAATACAGGCATTGGAGAATTCTCTGAAGTGATTCTGACGGACGAACAAATCGAGCAATTTCAAAGATACCTGGTATACAACCACGCTGCTGGCATAGGCGACCCAGCACCTATCGAATATATACGAGGAGCAATGGCAGGCAGAATAAATGTTTTATCCAAGGGAAAATCGGGTTGCCGATTAGAGATCCCTCTAACCCTGGCACAGATGTTGAACAAAGGCGTCACACCTGTAGTCTGTCAAAAAGGTTCAGTGGGCGCTTCAGGTGATCTCGCGCCGATGTCACAGATTGCTCTCTTGCTTATGGGCGAAGGTGAAGCTTATTTCAAAGGCGAACGCCTACCTGGAAAAACTGCAATGGAACGCGCTGGTATATCCATCCCCGGGTTAAAAGCACGCGACGGCTTAGCTACAATCAACGGTTCCAACCTTATTACTGCGATGAGTGCGCTTCAACTCTTTGATATCAACCGTTGGCTAAAGCAGGCAGAAATCGCCTGTGCCATGACCTTAGAAGCGTTGTATGCAAATACAAAACCCTATGATGTTAGACTCCACCAGGCACGAGGTTTCCCCGGTGCTATAAGATCAGCCCAGGCAATAATGAAGTGCATAGATGGCAGTGATTTATTGTCTAAAGAATTCAAGATAAAAGTCCAGGATGCATATTCTATGCGCTCTTCACCCCAGGTCATTGGCGCAGCTCATGATGCCGTCTGCTATGCCAGAAAACAGGTGGAGATTGAATTGAACGGAGTTGGGGACAATCCTGTTTTTTTCCCTGAATTAAACCTGACAATAACCGGCGCCAATTTCCAGGGCACCCCGGTTTCCTTACCCATGGACATGATAGGCGCTGCAGTGACTATGGTCTGTGTGCTTTCAGAACGCAGGTTCAATCGCTTGAATAACCCGGCGCTCAGTATCGGTTTACCTGCCTTTCTCACTAAAGGCGCAGGCATGATGTCAGGCTTGATGCTCAGCCAGTACACTGCTTGCACCCTGATTACTGAGCAGAGAATATTATCTGCACCAGCTTCTGTGATGTCCATACCTGCTGCTGCTGACCAAGAAGATTTTGTCTCTATGGCGATGAATATAGCGATAAAAAATGGACAGATAATCGACAATGCCTATGGCGTTTTAGGCATTGAATTCATGGGTGCATCACAAGCCCTGGATTTTCGCGATTTCACACCGGGTAAAGGCGTGAGTGTCGCTAAAAAAGTCATACGCAAATACGTAGCGCATCTCGATGAAGACCGACCTTTGTATGATGATCACAACAGAATGAAAGAATTGGTCAAATCATGTGAAATTCTGCAAGAAGTGGAAAAAACGGTTGGAAATTTAGAATAGAAATTTTAGTTTCGCGAAGGCAATTTTTATATCTAATATTATCTGATCAATGATTGAACCGTGCAGAGGAGTGCAAAATCTTTGTACATCTTTACCATTAGTTAATATATACGATAAATTCTCTTCTCCTTCATAATATTTAAAATCACTATTGTCCAATGTTATTTTTTTTTCATAAAAGATTATGTTGATATTATCGCTTATATTGATCACCATCTTTCCAAATTTTATTTGTTTAACATGCAACTTATTCGGCAGTTTAAAAAATTTTTTCTTTGCAGGATAGTGATTTTCTGTTGCGATTAAATAGTCTAAGTTCTCAATATTTTGATTGGCTAAGAAGACGGCAGTCTGTACTTTCGAACGCCTTGAAGTAATACATATATTTTCACCATAAGATGTCGAAATCAAGGTGCCTTCTATTCCAGTTCTGATTATTACGCAGTCTGAAAGTGAAGAGATTGAAAAAAAGATTGATATTATAATTATCGAAAAGATTGCAAGCTTTCTTAATCTTCGGGAATAGATAAAATATAACAAAAGCAAAATTATTGGTGAAATATACAACGTGATCGTAGAAAACGGAATACTTGCAAAGAGTTTTGATATTGTGATTAAAATGCTAAGTAATATAGATATTAAAACGGCAATCATTTTGGCAAGCATAAATGAGAAAGTGCCAATAATCAAACAGAAAAATAATAGGAAGATGGTAATGGAAGCAATAGGAACAATTATAAGATTAGAAATGACAGCAAGCGTTGGCAGGCGGTGGAAGTAATATATGAGTAGAGGTGAAACAAAAAGTTGTGCTGAAAATGATACTGCCATTGATGTCATGATGAATTTGTATAGTTTTACATTTATCCTTTTTATTATGCTGTTTTCAATTATTGGATATAAAAAGAGGATACCGTAGACTGCAGAAAAAGATAATTGTGCTCCTATGTCAAAAATAAGTAGTGGATTAATAAGCAGAAAAATGATTGCCGTGATATTTATGATATGTATACCATCTACGTTCCTCTGGAGAATTAAACTTAATCCGAACAGAAATGCCATCAATGTAGCACGACATACACCAGGACGAAAACCTGTAATACCGGCATACAGACAGAGAACCAGCATAATAATAAAAAATTTTATTCTCGCCGAAATAGGAATAAAGATGAGAATAAATCCAACAAACATACAAACAAATCCAACATGTAATCCTGAAACCGCTAAAATATGGAGAACACCAGCGCGAACAAAGACATCTTTTAAATCCTTTTTTAAACGTCCACTTCCTCCAAGAATAAGTCCTGTACCCAAATCATAATGTTCATTCATTAAGAGACTTTTTAGCATACTATCTATATAACCCCTTACAGAAAAAAGAACTGCGCCCAAAAAAGTGCCTTCAGGATCTGTTTCTATGATGTTGCCAGTAAGCAAATTCGGACGGTTAGCGAACTTTGAATTTTTAATCCTGCCTTTTATAAAAAGTTTTCTACCCAGATAGGTTTTGTGTTCCCGCGTGTAAAATTCGACCGGAATTTTATAGTTTATTATTCTATTGTTGATAATCGCTTCGTCGATATTAATCAATAATTTTACATAAAATTCACGGTGTTCTTCACGGATTACTGTTCCAGAAAAGGTTGAATCCCGACCCTGGTAAGTTAATCTGGCTGGAGTATTTAACGATGTGTTTATCATGGAAAGTATTGCAATGAGAATATATAGAAACCATCTTTTCCACAAAGAAAGAACCATTGTCAAAATGCAGATATAAAAACTAAACACAATTGAGAGATTGAGAATCGTCTGGATTATTATGCCAAATACAATTGCAAAAAGTACTGTAATACCTACTCTTTTAATATTGCCCTCCAAATTCTTGTGGAGATTTTAAGATAAAGGAATTTCAATAATTCCCTTAAACATAACGTAGTTATTTTGAAAAATTACTGGCCTGAGTATATAATTTTGCTAATTACCTCTTTTGCCTTATTTAACTCAATCCTTGCTACACCCGGATTTGAACCGGTTGATTTAAGGCAGCAATAGATAAAGAAATCATCACCTATTGGGTGGATTATAAAAAAAGAGTTTTGAGTAAGCCAGATGAGTTCCTTTTCAGTACCTAAATTAAGACTGCCTTTTACCTCTTTTGAAGTTAGCATAATTGAAGAAACTTCAGCATCATATAGAGTAACATCGAAATTTGCTTCAATAATATGCTGGACTACAGTAATCCCATCATAGCCAACAAGACTGACATATTTACAACCAGGAATTTTTTCTCCTATTTTTCTAATTATTTCTTGTAAATCTTCAGGCATAAAACCCCCTTAATACCGCGCTACGCACGGTTAATCTCTAATTTCAATTCTGAATCAAGTTCAGGACTAAATACT
>JAGMEL010000136.1 GCA_023128195.1 Caldifarciminota bacterium
TAGTGCTTCGGATTTAGGATTTAACGTATTATGTTCTTTCAACATATTCACCCGTTTCAGTATTAACCTTAATTAGGTCACCTGCTTCAACAAAGGGTGGGATCTGACAGGTGTGGCCGCCTTCAAGTTTAGCTGGTTTTGACTGAGCTTGGGCAGTTGCAGTTTTGATATAAGCCTGGGTTTCAATAACTTTAAGGACTACAGTTTTTGGTAGAATAATACCGAATGGTTTATTTTCAAAAAACTCAACCTTTACTTTTATATTAGGTTGAAGAAATTTTGCCGAATCGCCAATAAGGTCAGCATTGATAGCGATCTGTTCGTAATTCTCTAAATTCATAAAGGAATATTTATCATTAGCAAAGTAGATGTATTCCATTTCTACCAGTTCAATCTCAGTTTCTTCGACCCGGTCATTGGAGCGAAACCTTACCTCCCTGGAAAGCCTGCTTCGAAGGCCTCTCAAGACGCACTGCACAAATGCCCTGCCCTTACCTGGTGTGATGTGGGAAACCTTCAAGACGATATAGGGTATATCATCCATTTTAATAAGCATTGATTTTCTGATTTTTGTTGCTTGAATCATTTGTCCTCCAGTCGGTGGAGGCTTACACCTTTTGTATCGGCAAGTTTTATACCCAAATTTTCGAGATCGGTTCTGATTTCATCTGCAAGGTCATATTTTTTTTCATTTCTAAGTTTGTTTCTAATATGCAAAATTATATCTATTAACTGATATGAAAGTTCGCCAGAACTCTCTACCTCTTCTCTAAAACCCAAAACAGCTAAATAGTGTTTTATACTCGCTGCAATCTCCACACTTTTCTTTTCATGACCTTTTTTTACCAGGTCATATATTTTACCCAGTGCCTTTGGTGTGTTTAGGTCATCATTCATTGCCTCGGTAAATTCACCGAGCATCAGGGGTTCGATTTTTTCTGGTAGTTCTTTAAATTCTTCAACATATATTTTTATTCTCGAATAAGCTGCTTTTGCCTCGTCTAATCTGTCTTTGGAAAATTCAATCTGATTGCGGTATTGGGTTTTTAATAGATACAATCTAATAACATTCGGGCTGTAGTTTTTTAATACGTCCTCGATAAGAAAATAGTGGCCGGTCGATTTAGCCATTTTCTCACCGCCTAAGGTAACCCAACCATTATGCATCCAGTAGCGTACATATTCTTTACCGGTAGCTGCAACCGATTGGGCAATTTCATTTTCATGATGGGGAAAGATCAAATCCTCGCCACCCGTGTGAATATCAAAAGACTCGCCGAGATAATGCATGGACATTGCGGAACATTCAATATGCCAGCCCGGTCTTCCTTTACCCCAGGGGCTGAGCCAGGATGGTTCATCTGGCTTTGCTGCTTTCCATAGTGCAAAATCTAATGGATCCTCTTTAGACTCTGCAGGCGCGATTCGTGCACCAGATATTAGTTCGTCAATGCTCTTCTTTGATAATCTGCCGTAATTCGGAAATTTACGGACACGGAAATAAACGTCACCCTTCTTTTCATAGGCAAAACTTTTATCAATAAGTTTCTTTACCAAGACTATTATTTCTTCCATATGCTGTGATGCCCATGGATAGAAAGTAGCTCTTTTTATATTGAGTATATCACATGCCCGGAGATACTTTTCAATATGCCTATGCGCAATGATACGCCAGTCTTCTTTGTTTTTCCTTTGCTTTTCTATGATTTTATCGTCAATATCTGTAAAATTTTCTATACTTTTAACTGTATAGCCTGAATATTCCAGCCATCTTATTAAGATATCGCGGGTTATAGCAGAACGAATGTGACCTACGTGTGGAGGTCCTTGAACAGTAAGTCCGCAGGTATAGATGCCTACTGTATCTCCCCTCGGTTTAAATTCTTCCGTTTTCCGGGTCAAGGTATTATATAATCTTAACCCCATTATTCACTCTGTAAATAGGCTGTTGCCGCGGCAATTTTTACAAGAGGATTTGGCGCATCCATCATTTCGGTAAATAATGTCTGGTGCTCCTTTGCCTTATATTTAGCAAGTGCCTCAATTGCTACAATGGAAACATTAATATATTCGTCTTTTACTGCTTCTTTTAACAATTGGGAACCTTCAGGTAAATTAAATTTTTTAAGAATCTGCACGACCTTAACGCGTGTAAAAGGATTATTTGATTGTAAACCTTGCTTCAATACATCAACACCGTTTTGATTATTCAATATCAATAAAGCCTCAGCTGCGGTAAGCCGTAACTCCCACGGTGCATCGACGAGCGATTCTTTAATAAAAGGTATTGCTGATGTATCGCCCATTTCAGCAAGGCTAATAATTCCCTGTTCCCAGATGTCAATAGTTTGGGTCCCCATTTCTTTTATAATAAAATTCTCCATACCTTTCTGACCAATGTTACCGAGTGCCTGCGCAGCAACAATTCTTGTCAGGGGATCAATATCCCTTAAACCCTTCATTATGATACGTTCTTTTCGAAATTTTCTAAGTCCGAGAAAAGAAGTCCTTCTTATTTTCGCAACCTTATCATTTATTCCTTTAATAAAAATCTCGAGACATCTTTCATCATCTATTAAAGAGATAACCTTGTATGCCTCACTCCGAATCAAGGGATCATTATGATCAACAAGTTTGACAAGGACTGGTGAAAATGTATTCTCTTCTAAATCATAGAGAACTGCGAGTGCTGCAGCAATACCATTTTTGTCTTCACCTTTAAGTATTTCATAAAGAGTTTTAGTGCCCCGGGCATCACCGATTTGTCTGAAACCCTTGGCTGCATTAACCTGGATAATAATCGATTCATCTTTTATCCCTTGTTGCAGAATGCTGATCGCTTTTTGTTTCGGAGGCAAACCGCAGAAGATTAATAGAAT
>JAGMEL010000137.1 GCA_023128195.1 Caldifarciminota bacterium
CGAATATCAAGCCCAGAAGGGCTTTCCCACATAGAAGAGTGTATCAGCCTCTGGCTGATAAAAGGAGATAAATCATGAAAAGCTTAAAAGGCACAAAAACAGAAAAAAATCTTTTAACTGCATTTGCAGGAGAATCACAGGCGAGAAATCGCTATACCTATTTTGCCTCAAAGGCAAAAAAAGAAGGTTATGAGCAGATCTCTGGAATATTTGCAGAAACTGCAGATAATGAAAAAGAACATGCTGAAAGATTATTTAAATTCTTAGAAGGCGGTGAAGCAGAAATTGCTGCTGCTTTTCCTGCCGGAATAATCGGCAAGACAGTAGACAATCTCAAGGCAGCTGCTGGTGGTGAAAACTATGAGCATACTACTATGTATCCTGAATTTGCAAAGGTAGCTGATGAAGAAGGATTCAACGAGATAGCATCGGTCTTCACATCAATTGCTGTAGCTGAAAAACAACACGAGAAAAGATACCTCGCCCTTGCTGAAAACATAGAAAACGATAGGGTATTCAAGCGCGACAAGGTAGTAAAATGGCGCTGCAGGAATTGTGGTTATATTCATGAGGGCACTGAACCACCAGATAAATGTCCAGCATGTGCCCATCCCAAGGCATATTTTGAACTCTTAGGAGAAAACTGGTGAGTTATACGGAGGTAAAGTTATGAGTGAAGTTTTTGGTGAAAATAACACTAAAAAAGAGGTCTTAAAGAAATTAATTAAAAAATTACATGATGGTGCAGATCTTGAGCAGGTTAAAAAAGAATTTAATGATATGGTTGGTGAAATATCTGTGACAGAAATATCGAAAGCCGAAGAAGAACTTATAAAAGATGGTATGGTTCCGGAAAAGATCCATAAACTATGTGATGTTCATATCGCACTTCTTCGGGAATCACTTGAAAAAGAAGAAATACTGACTGCTCCAGGACACCCTGTACATATTCTTATGCAAGAACATAAAATTCTCTTGAAATTTGCTGATGATCTGAGGAAAATTGCACAAGAGATAACGGATAAAGAAAAAAATGTGATTGACCAATTAAAACATATTGAAGAACATCTCAAGGCATCACAAAGCCACTATAGCCGAGAAGAGAATGTTCTTTTTCCATATCTTGAAAAACACGGTATAACACAACCTCCGGTAATGATGTGGATGGACCACGATAAGATAAGAGAAATTGAGAAAAATCTTTATAAAATTATCGATTCGTACGAAAAAACAGAATTTCAAGATTTTGCGAAAAACCTGAAAATATCGGCAATAGCACTGGCTGAAATGCTGTCAAACCATTTTTATAAAGAAAATCATATTCTCTTCCCTACTGCATTAAAGGTAATTACTGAGACAGAATGGACCGATATCAGAAAACAGTTTGATGAACTCGGGTATTGTTGTTTTACACCAGAACCTGCTAAGTTTGCTATGGAACAAACAGAAACGCCACCAGCTAAACCTGAGGCAAAAGGTATGGTTCAATTTGAAATGGGAAGTTTATCAAAAGAAGAGATAGAAATGATTTTTAACACTCTTCCTGTGGATATTACATTTGTTGATAAAGAAGATACAGTGCGATACTTTAGTCAGTCTAAAGAGAGAATCTTTCCAAGAACAAAGGCACATATTGGTCGAAAAGTTCAGCAATGCCATCCTCAAAAGAGCGTACATATTGTTAATCAGATATTAGAAGATTTTAAAAGCGGTAAAAAGGATAAAGCCGAGTTCTGGATCAACATGAATAACATGGTTGTCTATATAAGATATTTTCCTGTACGTAATAAAAATGGCGATTACTTGGGTTGTTTAGAGGTTACGCAAAACATTGCCCCGATAAAAAAGATTGAAGGCGAAAAAAGATTACTATGAGGAAAGCATCGTCTAATAGTATGTTTGCTGGTTCACAATCACCCAAAAAACCTTTATCGTTACGCATAAACGCGAACCTAGGTAACTTTGTGAAATATGTAAATAAAAGTAAAAGGTGATAAAAATGAATTCGACCTTTATTCTAATAAATATTTTTGCTCTTGGCTGTCTTACTTTTGCTTTTATTAAGGACAAAACAAAAACGAAACAATCATTAATAGTTGCAATAAAATCATTCATCCATATTCTTCCAACTGTCCTTATTATTGTAATCCTTATAGGTCTGCTTTTGGGCTTCGTGCCGTCGGGTGAAATCTCGAAAATTGTAGGTAAGCAATCAGGCTTTGGCGGTCTATTGCTTATCGCATTAGCAGGTGCTATCCTTCATATCCCTGCTTTGCTTTCATTCCCCTTAGCGGCATCATTTCTTAAAAGTGGAGCATCAGTTACTGCGGTAGCAGCTTTCATTACTACATTGACTATGATTGGAACGGTTACTCTGCCCTTAGAAATAAAAGAATTGGGAAAGAAAATGGCTCTACTCAGAAACGGGATAAGTTTCATCATTGCGATTGTAATTGCCATTGTTATAGGGACGATTCTATGAAAATAGAAAATAAAGAGAGAAAAATGAATGTAAGGGACTATATCCCGTTAGGAGCAATTATAATTGTTGCCGTGATCATGCTGTTGATTTTTCCCGATAGGATAGATGCTGTAACTAATACGTCTCGGGCTTATTTCACTGAAATGATTATGATATTGCCTGCTATATTATTAATAATGGGTCTTTTTGCTATTTGGGTTTCCAAAGAAATAGTTATAAAATATTTGGGGAGAACTTCGGGAATCAAAGGTATCCTCCTATCCATACTCCTTGGCGCATTACCGACAGGACCATTATATGTTGCTTTTCCTATGGCCAGAGCACTGATCAAAAAAGGCGCACGCATTTCCAATATAATTATTTTTCTTTCAGCATGGGCATGTATAAAGATTCCGCAGGAAATAATGGAACTTCAATTCCTCGGGGTTAAATTTATGGCATCAAGACTTATTTTAACAATTATTTTCGTAATCATCATGGGAATATCCATTGAACGAATTATTGAGTGGAGCAATAAAGGGAAAGTAAACCTAAAGAATGGGAGGTAAAAACATGGAACTTTTTGATATTAGAACAATGAAAACATATCCATATGAGGAAAGGGACAAGAATGTCTTTTATAAAACCAAAGAATTCAAAGCAAGAATTATTGAGCTTCCAGCCGGCGGAGAGATGCCAACTTGCGAAATGGCTTCTTATGTTATGTTTTATTTTCTTGAAGGAGAAGCAGAAGTTAAAGTTAATTTAGAAAAAACAACCATCAAACAAGGACAGTGTCTTATTACTGAACCAGCAACTCTATCAATGAAAACAGAGAATGGCGTGAAGATAATGGGTATACAAATAGTCAAAAGATGATGGCAAAAATAACCCGATAAATGAAAAAGGAACAAATCTTTCCAAAAATAAAGGAGATACAAATGAACCTAAAGACTCTGCATAAAATTAGTTACGGA
>JAGMEL010000138.1 GCA_023128195.1 Caldifarciminota bacterium
AATAAAGAGCTAAAATCATATTTGGAGATTGAAGGAAACTATTTCAGGACAAAGAAGAGTAATTATGGCAATATTTTTATACTTTGTTTGGTTTATAATTTCATTCAACACATGAGGCTGTATCTCGCAGATAAGAGTTTCAAAGAGGTTCTTGAGGAATTGTCTTTTTACTTATTGTGTAAAGAGCCACCAAAATGTGTATCTCAGCTTGAAAAAGAGTTAGAAAGCATATTTGGGAATATCGGTTCTGAAGGCTCAAATAAAATAAAAACGCGGTTAGAAAGAACTATGAATATATCCGGGGCTGTAATAGCCGAAGAAGAAGAAAAGGAGCAATGTGTAAATAAGTTTAAATAGAGATTGATTAAATATAATCGGAGTGGAGAATGGTTGAGCAGGAGGATATAGAGGTACCGGATTTTCACGGGGATGATAGGATCAGATGTTTTTATGACGACGACCAAACCAATCCTCAAAATAATCCCCCTATTAGGAATAAATATATTGTTGTCCTAGATAGATACAATAGTCAGCTTCATTTCTATCTAGGACAAACTGATGACGAGGGATATTTATATTTTGTAGATGAACCAGATGGTAATCCCGTGGATTCTGACCCCCCGCGACCA
Source organism: Caldifarciminota bacterium (assembly GCA_023128195.1). GTDB lineage: Bacteria > Hydrothermota > Tepidihabitantia > SM23-42 > SM23-42 > SOIY01. The sequence goes on from JAGMEL010000138.1 coordinate 630, forward strand.
TACGATCCGTCAAGTAATGTTAGGTTTACGTTTACATCCCGCTCTTTAGGTCCTGCTGTGACAAATAGAGGTATGACACTTAGCAGATGGCGAACAGAGGAGACAACAGAGCTACTCCCACAATTTTTTCTCTGGCCTCGACCGAATTTCGAAGATAGGGATTTCCGTGTATCTATAAGATATGGAATAGATAATGGAGTGAGTCCAGACAGAGATTCCCTACGGAGAATCGAAATACCATGTAGATTTCCAATATGGGTTGAACGAATACGAGAAAAAACTGAAGAGTTGTATGAGATATTTACTAGACATTTATCTGATCTGAATAGATTAGGAGCCATACATTCGTTTTATAACGAAGCGAAAGTGGTTGTGGAAGCACGTGCACGCGAACGGTTTGATCCGCGAGTGAGCCCAAATAGCGATGCTGCGTTAAGAGAACATGAATATGTTGGATTTATGCATCTCATCCTTGATACAATGATAAATTTTACCGGTGAATACTTCCGTACACGTAGCGAAAGATTAGAACAAATTATCGGACAACATGCGGATGAATTGTGGAACCTATTGCAAAGTCCAATGCTTAGTAGAGAATATAATTCGTATGATCAAGACTTCACCGGAAGAGAACTTGACGGCTATATATGTGACGTGTTCCGTGATGCATATGTAATTTTATCAAGAACGCGGAATGCAGAAACAATATATAGCGCCCATCTTGGGCCACATATTCGCAGTGGTTTTGATAATACTGTGGAAACTGCGCAGTGGGTGGAAAAATTCGGTAGCCGGCTTGTAGATATCTGCAATGCATATATCCAGTATAGCAGGAATAGACAAATTTTTGATTACGCAGAGGATATTTTGCATGTTGCAAATCATATGCAGGACCTTCATTATATGCAAAATGTTGACGAATTAGGAAGCTTTATCAGACAAACAAGAGATTACCCGATGATCCGTTTTGACAGAACCCAGGTGGATTGGGATAGATATTTTACCTCAAGAATGCCTGTCGGAGCTATAAATTCAATGAAAGCAGGCATATCAGGATTAGTTATAATCCAGAGAATTAGAAATAGAGGCAGAATTCCCGAAGTGAACAGCGCAGTGGAAGATTTACAAATTGTTCGGGATGGAATTAGTTTTGGCAGAGACATAACACAGATTCCGAGATTGCAGCGTGTACTGCCAAATTGCGCTGTTCAATTATCTCGGAGAGCGGGTGTAGTGGGTGATTTTTTGGATGTTGGGTTAGCGGGTTATAACATGTTTAATTCTGCAGAGGAAGCTTCTGGTGAACAGTTTGCATGCGATGTTGTTATATATATGGGTAAGGTAATTATTGTCGGAGGCTCGATAACTACTTTGACCGGAGCAGGTGCATTACCTGGCCTGGTTATAACAGCAG
>JAGMEL010000139.1 GCA_023128195.1 Caldifarciminota bacterium
CTTGATACTCGATTCTCGATTTTTATACGAGTATCTCGCATCGAGCATCGATTATCGAGTATCTTGCATCGAGCATCGAGTATCTTACATCGAGCATCGAGATTATTCTTGACAAATCTTATATTATAGGTATAATTGTTAAGGAAAAAGAGAAGGTATAAAGAGCCTTAGGGGTTTTTGCCTCTAAAGGTTTTTTATGCCTTTTTTGTTTGGAAAAATAATAAATATGAAGGAGGAAGGTATTAGTGAAAGATCGAAAGCATCTTGGTGCAATTTTATTAATAGTAATAATAATATGAATAATGGAGGAAAGGAAGCACGATTTTTCAAAACTATATAGAAAGGGAGGTAAAGAATCATGAAACCATTCCGTAAACACGTTGCCATCTCGATTGATGGAGGTGGGATTAAAGGGGTAATGGTTACCCGCGCCCTCGCTGTGTTGGAAGATCATCTTGGCAATTCAGTCCACGATATTTTTCGGCTGGCAACAGGTACTTCTACAGGTGCTATCATCGCAGCAGGCATTGGTGCTGGACTTAATGGCAAACAGATGTACGAGCTCTACTGTGAATTAGGAGAAAAAGTCTTTCGCAAAAGCTGGCGCAGCCTATTTTGGCCCTTAACCCGTTATCGTTATCCTAATGGGCCATTAAAGGATGCCCTTAAGCAGTATCTTGGTGATGTAATGATGGGTGAATTCTGGTCAGCGGATCCGCCCACTGATGTAGTCATCACTGTTTTTGATCTGGTAACCAAGCATACCTGCTTTATTAAACCGTGGAAAGATAAGTATGCTGCGTGGTCAGTAGTCAAGACAGTATTGGCTTCAAGTGCTATACCTACGTATTTTCCAGTGGTCCAGGGGCGCTATGTGGACGGCGGTGTGGGTTCGTATGCCAACCCCTGTTACTTAGCTGCTTACGAGTTATGTTTTTGCGTGGATTGGGAACCGACTGAAACGACGCTCATCAGTTTGGGTACGGGTCGCGATCCGCACACTTTTGAATCAGGCGATGCTGATCGCTTCCGGGCATGGAATTGGCTCGGGCCAATACTCGGTGCATTTCTTCAGTCAGCTGACGACCAACAAGTGCATCTTGTGAGTACATTCTTTGAGAAACTTGATTTCCGTCGCTTCCAGGTGGACTTCCGCGAGCCGATTAAATCGGATGACCCCAGTAAAATACCACAGCTTGCTACTTATGGAGATGAATTGGGACGTAAAATTCTTAATGATGAAACTGACTATGTTTTAGAGATGAAGGCAAAGCGTACTTTACGTGCATTCTAAGATGCTGAAAATAACGAAAATAAAGAGATAAAAGTGTTGAACTGTCACAGCTATTGTACTAATTACGGATATCTGATTGCATATTATTCCCTAAGTAGATTTACCTACATAAAAATACGTATAGTTTCCTATTGCAGTTTTTTTTCTGTAGTCTACACTATATTATCAAATAAATCAAAGAAAGGAGTACGGATTTATGTATCCAATATTCTTAGCTGATGATCATACAATTATTAGGCAGGGTTTGAAAAGAATCATTGAGGAGGTTCGCGATTATAAAGTTGTAGGTGAAACCGGGGATGGTTTGCAGGTCATTCCTTCAATTCGAAAATCGCAGCCAGATATGATAATTTTAGATATATCAATGCCTAATTGTCGGGGTATTGAGCTAATCCATAAGATTAAGAAAGTCAATAAAAAGATGAAGATATTAATGTTGACCATGCATAAGAATGAGGATTATGTGTACGAGTGTTTACTTTCTGGCGCCCAGGGTTATATCTTAAAAGATGATGCAGCTACTGAGTTGTTATCTGCAATTGAGTCAATACGGCAGGATGATATATATATATCATCGTCTTTTACCAGCAATGTTATAAGCGAATTAGTGCGGCGCAAAGGTGATGTAAAGGGGAGATCTTTGCTTGATGTTTTAACGAACAGAGAGCGTGAGGTTCTTAAGTTAATTGCTGAAGGTAAGTCTAACAAGAAAATAGCATCGCTATTATCTATTAGTGTTAGAACAGTTGAACATCATAGATTGAGTGTTATGAAAAAGTTGGGCGTATCGAATATTGTAGGTCTTGTAAGATGCGCGATTAAGACTGGGTTGGTG
>JAGMEL010000014.1 GCA_023128195.1 Caldifarciminota bacterium
TAGAGGCACTTTTTTATACACGTAAAAAATTTAATGAGGAAAAACATGTCACCGGACAACAGCTTCTTGGAGGGATAAAAGATCTGGCTCTAAAGCGATACGGTTCTACGGCGAAAATGGTCTTTGAATATTGGGGGATAAACAAGACCATAGATTTTGGAAACATGGTATTTAATATGGTAAGCGAGAAAGTCCTGAGCAAAACCGAGGAAGATAAACTTAGTGATTTTAAAGATATCTTTAACTTTAATGATATTTTTATTGAAGAATATCAATTTGAGATAAAAGGATTTAAAAATAACAAAAAATAGTTTGTTTCAAGCAAACATCGATCCCTAAAAATTAGATTGTTTAACTGACAATATATTTTAAAATATACACACTCTGGTATTCTGGTAATTACCAGAATACCAGACTTCCTTTTTTGCTAAAATTGATAAATTAGTATTTATAGATTTTTTTACGATTTTCGATCTCGTGAAGATTTACTTTTGATTGAGCCGAATTGATGGAATTCGGATACTTGTCCAGAATCTCCTGAAAAACCTTTGCAGCATCTGTTCTGTAGTCTGAATCTTCTGTGATTTCAAAGAGTACCCGATTAAGATATCCAATCTCTAAGAGTGCCAGGACATATTCGTCAGTATTTTTATATTTCACAGCAAAATCCTGCCACATCTTTAACTCTTCTTGAATCAATTGTATAGAATCACGCCATGGTTGATTACTCGTGCGGAAAATGTTAAAGAGACAATAAACCGCCTTTGATGCATACATGCTTTCAGCGTAATCCTCAAGTATTGTCATGTATGATTCACCTGAATAATAGCAGATATTATAGTGTTCATTAAAGAGAACTCCCGGGATACTGTCAGGTGAATTCAGATGTCGGGCAAGGGCTTCATATGATAATCCATGGTAATAGAGGACCTCCGCATAATATTCAGATTCATCGAAAAATCTTATGAAGGCATCAAATAGGGAAACCGCATTCCAGTATTTACCGTCATCAAAGTAGCCGCGGGCAAATACAAATAACTCATCTTCGGCAATATTTTCTTTAAAGTCAATCAAAACTCCCTTTAGTATTACACCAACAGCATTATCGTACTTAATCTTTACTGTATCTTCATGCAACTCAATTATTTCGACTAAATCACCGGTTTCCAAAACCCTTATTTTATGATCATCGCCATAAAACCAAACATTGTCAACGATAACCACGCCTGTATCTGAGAAACATAGGAGAAAAACTAAAAATATTATCATCAATTAAAGTATATTTAATTTATTCTCTCAGTCAATAGTAATAGGATTACATTGTATAGAATTAGTGCATTAAATGTAATTGTTCAATTTATTGAACATTAACTGAAGAACAATTATGCAAATTAAAAAAGATTGACTTCAGGAAAATTTTGTGGTAGTATGGATAAGAAGGCAAATAATAAAGACGGGGTGACAAGGAGACAAGATGAGCGGGAGAGGTCTGAAGCTCAAGGTGA
>JAGMEL010000140.1 GCA_023128195.1 Caldifarciminota bacterium
CGATACTCCATACTCGTAAAAGGAGGATGAGTGATGTTTAAAAGTTACAAGGATTTAGAGATTTATAAGAAAGCTCACAAATTAGCTATAGAGATACATGAAATGACTCTCGCGTTACCTAAGTTTGAAATGTATGAAGAAGGTTCACAAATAAGAAGGTCAAGTAAGTCTGTCAAGACTAATATTGTCGAAGGCTTTGGAAGACGAAGATACAAGCAAGAGTTCATCAAATTTCTTACATACTCTTTAGCTTCTTGTGATGAGACGTTAGACCATTTAGGTTCAATATATGCGACTAAATCGCTAAAAAATAGAGAGAAGTATGAATATTTTTGCGAGGAATACGATCATCTTGGCAGGATGATATCAAATTTTACCAAATCTGTAGATTCTGGGCATAAGTCTAAAATAAATATCGAGAATCGAAGATCGAGGATCGAGAATCCTGTGAAAGGCAAAGATTGAAAAGCAAGAAAAAAAAGCAGACACAGAAAAGGGATGGCTTGAGTTCTTCTGTTTCGCACATTCTATTAGTCGAAGATAACCCTGATGATATCCGTTTAATTCAATGGATAATATCTGGCATAAGAAATTCTCAGTTTAAACTGGAATGTGTTAATCAATTAAAAAAGGCACTTAAACGCTTGGGTAAAGGTGGAATTGATGTAATCCTGTTGGATTTGGGGCTGCCAGACAGCCAGGGTATTGATACGCTCAGGAGCGTATACAATAAAGCACCAAAGGTGCCTATTGTTGTGCTAACCTGTCTGGGTGATGAAAAGGTCAGTGTTCAGGCAATAAAAGAAGGTGCACAGGATTATTTGCTCAAAGGACAGGTGGACAGCAACTTGTTGAAGCGCACCTTGATGTATGCGATCGAACGCAAACAGGCAGAAGAAGCATTACGGGAGAGTGAGGAACGGTTCCGCACCCTGGTAGAAAAAAGTGTGGAAGCCATCTTCCTGGTCAATTTTAATATGGAATTTGTATTCTGGAACCCCGCGGCTGAGAAGATGATGGGTTTAAGCACTATACCCACTAAGAAATTTATTTTATCTGATGTTCTAACCCCGGATTCATTAAAGATAGCCGTGGCTAATGTTGCCAAGGCTGCATTGACCGGAACGACCAGAGGTAAGCCCTATGAACTGACAGTACGAAGAATCGATGGAACTCTGATTGATATAGAAGTATTTATTGGACTGATAAAGTATAAGGGAAAAACCCACATGTTGGGTACAGCAAGAGACATCACGGAACGGAAGAAGGCTGAAAAATTTTTGAAAGAGAGTCAAGAAAAAATAAAAAACATATTGGAGTCGTCTCCCGATGCAATTTCAGTTACTGATTTAAATGGTAATATAACTGAATGCAATGAACAAATGCTGAAAATGCATGGTTTTTCATCAAAAGAAGAAGTAATCGGCAAGAGTGCATTCATGTTCATTGCGGAGAAAGACCACAAAAGAGCAATAGATAACTTAAAGAAAACTCTAAAATGCGGTTCAATAAAAAATATAGAATATACTCTACTAACAAAAGACGGAAAGGAATTTCTAGGAGAGGTTTCTGCAAGTGTTATTAAGGATACCTCTGGCAAACCAGTAGCTTTTGTGGCAGTGTCAAAAGACATCACCGAGCGCAAGCAGGCATATGAAAAGCTTCATTACCAGGCTGATCTTCTTGAAAATGTATCAGATGCTATTATTTCTACAGACATTGATTTTAATATTCGTTCCTGGAACAGAGCTGCAGAAACTATGTATGGTTGGAGCGCATATGAAGTTATGGGAAAATCTATGCAAAAGGTCACCAGCTTAGAATTCCCCTATGACAAAGAGCCAGATGTCTTTAAAAAAATCTTAAAAAAAGGACACTGGAAGAGTGAGGTTATCCAAAAACATAGGGAAGGCACAATCATAAATGTGCTTGCATCTTTTTCTTTACTTAAAGATGATTCAGGAAATCCAGTGGGTATGGTTGTTGTTAATCGTGATATTACTGAACGCAAACAGGTAAATGCAAGATATACAGAGCAGTTGAAGAGTTTTATTAAATTAGGTAATCAGATGCGTATGGAATTGAGACGGGAAGCATTGCTACAGAACATCTGTAATACGATAATTGAAACTCAGGGGTGGCGTCAGGTTATTCTATCACTCAGAGATTACAATGTTGGAACTGCACAACCAGTTGCCATGGCAGGCTATGATGAGAAAACAAAGAAGAAAACTATGTCTAAACCGCCTGTACTAATAAAAACTGCAGAGAAATTTTTGCGGGAAGAGTTTAAGATAAGCCGCTCTTATTACATCGACCACACACACTGGAAAGAAATGCAGAAATATCCAGCAGACCTGGTTATAACATCTGTAAAAGATCTAAAACCAGAAGGCTGGCATGAAAAGGATATTTTGTTAATACCTATTCAGGGTAAGGAAAAAGTTCTGGGGTTTATCTCACCTGATAACCCTGTGGATGGAAAGCGTCCTACAAAGGAAAGGATTCAGGCTCTTGAGATATTTGCTGATATGACCGCGGTTGCTATTGAGAATGCGCGGCTGTATGAGCAGGCACAGTATGAAATTGCAGAGCGCAAAAGAACAGAGGAGGAATTGCGCGAGACGCGCGATTACCTGGAAAACATGATCAACTCAGCGAATGCTGCTATTATTGTCTGGAACCCGCAGTTCAGGATTATCAGATTCAACTATGCTAGTGAGCACCTGACAGGTTATACAGCCCACGAGATTGTGGGTAAGGAACTAAAAATAATTTTTCCTGAAGCGAGCAGGGACGAAGTGCTGAGCAAGATTGAATGCACTTTGAAAGGTGAATACTGGAAATCAGTAGAAATTCCGATTCTCCGCAAAAATGGAGACATTCGAATAGTACTCTGGAACTCAGCTAATATCTATGCTGATGATGGTGTAACAATCATTGCGACTATAGCCCAGGGCATAGATGTTACAGATCGTAAACGAGCTGAGAAGGCACTGCGGCAAAGTGAGGAACGTTTTCGGGCTATCTTTGAAACAGCCCAGGATTCCATTTTTATCAAGGATCACACACTACGATACATTCAAGTCAATTCGGGCATGGAGAGACTTTTTGGACTTCCACGTTCAAAACTGATCGGAAAAACAGATGAGGAGCTTTTTGGTAAGAAGACAGCAATAAAAATTAGGGAGACAGATTCGCGTGTCCTTAAAGGCGAGATTATTGAGGAGGAGAGTGCTAAACCAGTGAAGGGGATTACGATGATCTTTCATGTCATCAAGGTACCAATGCGTGACAGTTCTGGTAAAATCATCGGGTTGTGTGGAATCGCACGTGATGTTACAGATCGTAAACGTGCCGAGGAGCAAATAAAACAATCTCTTAAAGAAAAAGAAGTACTTTTAAAAGAAATCCATCATCGTGTTAAAAACAACATGCAGATAATCTCCAGTCTTTTAAATCTTCAAAGTAGATATATCAAAGGGAAAAAGGCATTAGAGATGTTCCAGAATAGCCAGGCGCGCATCAGAGCAATGGCACTCGTTCATGAAAAATTGTATAGATCTCAGGATCTTGCCCGAATTAATTTTGTTGAATATGTGAATGATCTTGTAAAGCAATTGTTCAGGTCGCATGGAATTAGCCCAGCAAAAATTAAATTTAATATAAAAATCAAAGATGTTTTTTTAGATATTAACACAGCAATCCCCTGTAGTTTAATTATTAATGAGCTTGTTTCAAACTCTCTTAAACATGCGTTTCCCGCCTCCGCTAAAGCTGCGGCGGGTAAGCCCAATGGAAGAAAAGGTAAAATAGATATAGTGTTTAATTTAGGTGAAGATAATAAGCTTTTACTAATGGTAAAAGACAATGGTATTGGTTTGCCAGATAAGATTGACATTAAGAATACAACCACATTGGGCCTACAATTAGTAACTACACTCGTTGAGCAACTTGGCGGGACTATCGAGGTTGATATGAAGCGTGGCACTACGTTTAAGATTAAGTTTGATAAATCCGAAGGCAAATAGTATATGGCAAGGACAAAAATATTAATTGTTGAGGATGAAAAAATTGTTGCTGTAGATATAAAAAATACATTACTACATCTTGGGTATGCTGTTTGTGGTATTGCTCTATCCGGAGAAGACGCGCTTAAGCAAATAAAGGAGACACAACCTGCTTTAGTGTTAATGGATATTGTATTAAAAGGAGACATGGATGGTATAGAGACTGCAGAGCACGTTCGTCATCGCTTTAATACCCCTGTAATATATCTTACTGCCTATGCAGACCATAAAACATTGGAGCGGGCAAAAATAACCGAGCCGTTCGGCTATATTATTAAGCCATTTGAGGAAAAAGAGCTCTATACTGCTATTGAGATGGCTCTTTACAAACATAAAATGGAGAATAAAGTAAAGGAGAGCGAAAAAAAATACCACAGATTAATTGATAGATTAACAGATATGGTTTTCACCTTGGATAAAGATGGTAATTTCACCTATCTAAGCCCCCAGTTTGAAAAACTTAGTGGTCACCCTGTACGGATTTTGTTGGGACACTCTTTCACAGAAGTCGTTGCTCCTGAATATATAAAATCAACAGCCAAACTTTTCAAACAAGGATTCTCTGGCAAAAAGATTTCTCTTTATGAGACAGAACTTTTGTGTAAAGACGGTAAAAGGATTCCAATAGAATTAAACGTAACCTCAATATTGAATGCCGAAGGCAATCCTATTGGTAGACTTGGTGTTGCCCGTGACATCACTGAGCGTAAGCAGGCAGAGGAAATTGTAAAAAAACACGTAGAAATGGAAAAGACTTTGACCAAGATATCAGCAACAGTAGTTAAGGCAAAGCAAATGGACATTGCAGTGAAAAAAGCTTTAGCCCATCTCGGAACAGTGTTTGATGTAGATCAGGTTTATCTCTTCCAGATAAGAGAAAAAGAAAAAATTTGGGATTATTCTTATGGGTGGACACGCAAGGGATTGAAAGTAAAGAAAAGAAGTCGCCGAGGTGTATCATTTGATAATTTCTCTCAATGGATAAAACAACTTAAACACCATCAGGTGATTACGATCCCTGATGTAAAAAAACTATCTTCCCGATTGCAAAAAAATATAAAGAAAATTAGTGAACAGAATATTAAATCTTTTTTAATTATTCCTCTTCACTTTGAAGAAAATTTCTTTGGTGCCCTTGGATTTTTTAATAACACAGAAATCCGGACCTGGCAACAAGATGATATTGGTATACTACAAACTGCAGGAGAAATTATCACATCAGGTTTAGTAAAGGATCGCTTCCAGAAAAAATTGACCCATGTATTAGAGGAACTCGAAACCGATCGAATGAAAATGGTGGAACTCGCGAAGAGAATCATTGATGCACAAGAAAAAGAACGTCTCTACCTTGCCTCAGAAATACACGATGATATGCTCCAGGGGCTTGTTGCCATATTATATTTCTTGCAGATGATTGATATATCTACCCTGGACAAAAAGATGCAAGAAAGAAAAGAAAAGCTCATTGAATTAATCAAGGCATCTATTGATCGAGGACGTCGTCTGATTAGTGAAATAGAACCAATTCGTGAACCTGAAATAGGCTTAATCCAGGCTGTCAAAAAATCGATCGACCTGAGATTCGCTGGACCAGGTACTAAAGTTGAATTCAACTATCCTGGGAAATTTCCAAAAATTAACTTTGCTGCTAAGGTCAATATACTTCGTATTATACAGGAGGCGTTAATGAATGTCCGTAAACATGCTCAAGCAACAAGAGTCTCTATTAAAATTTCAGTATTCAAGAATAAATTGAAGATGGAAGTTAAAGATGATGGTGTAGGTTTTAATCTAAAATTATTTTTGAAGAAAAATACTCGCCACTATGGCATACTAACAATGCAGGAAAGGGCTCAGCTTATTGATGGGGAATTAACTGTAACAAGCAGATCCGGGAAAGGAACAATTGTAAAGGGTTTTTTCCCTTTCGTAAGTAAACGCCGCACTCGGTTCTGAAGGGTGAGCCCTGTACAGAATTATTAAAATTTGTTATAATAACCTTTTTAGACAACCCAATAGTTATAAATAGAAAGTCGAGTTCCAATACAAACGACATAGGTATATTCCCCTATATTAAAATCCGTACTATCCTTAATTGCGATTAATACTCTATTGCTTAATATATAATATATTATAAGGGAAAAAGGAAATATCTATGGATAAAATTTTTATAGCTGATGATCATACGATCATTAGAGATGGTTTGAGGCGCATTATTGAAGAGGTGCATGGTTATAAAGTCGTAGGTGAAACCGGTGATGGTTTGCAGATCCTTCCTTTAATTCGAAAGCTGAAACCTGACATAATTCTTTTAGATATATCTATGCCCAATCTCAGAGGGATTGAAGCGATTCATAAGATAAGAAAGGTCGATAAAAAGGTGAAGATTTTGGTATTAACTATGCACAAAAATGAAGATTATGTGTATGAGTGTTTTATTTTTGGTGCCCAGGGCTATATTTTGAAAGATGATGCAGCTACCGAGTTGATGTTTGCGATTGAGTCGATAAAGCGGAATAAGGCATATGTTTCTCCATCTTTTTCGAGTGACGTCATTAAAAATTTGGTAGAGCGAAGTAGCACAAAAAGTGGGTCATCATTTGGAGTTCTTACCCAGCGGGAACGAGAGATTCTTAAATTAATTGCTGAAGGAAAAACCAGCAAAAGAGCTGCGAAGTTATTAGGTATTAGTCCCAGAACAGTTGAACATCATAGATTGAGCATTATGAGGAAACTCGGTGTATCTAATACTGCAAGATTGATAAGATATGCTATTGAGAATGGACTCGTTAATTGAACATGAAAGTTTTCAGGGGACATCATACCTCCCCTTCTGAGGAAGCTGAGGTTAGTGCTTTGACCTCAGCTTCCATAATTTAAATAGAAATGAGTAAAAGGATTCTTATCACGCTCCGCTTTGTTCTGATTTTGATTACAGTGCTTGTAATAACTTATTCAAAAAAAGGTTTAAGTTTCCCAGAACCTGGTTATACTATTGCCCTTTTTTATTTTGTTACCAACTTAATTCTCTATTTTCTCCCGGAAAAATTTTTTTCCAAACCGATCATTACATTTTTAATTTTCCTGTTTGACATTATTACAATCTCTTTGGTGGTCTACATGGTTCAGGGATTTGAGACCGATTTTTATATAGTTTATTTTCTTGTTATTTTTGCTGCTTCAGTCAGTCAGGGTATTATCGGTAGTATACCAATTGCTGCTGTTGCCAGCATTATTTATGCCTGGTTGATGTACAAGTCAAATCCCGACATATCCTTTTTTAGTTCGCAGATTTTATTAAGGATTCCTCTTTTGTTTACGATGACCTTAATCTGCAGTTACTGGTCAGCAGCCACGCGTCGTGAGTTGAAAAAGAAAGAAGAGCTTGAGCGATTTAGTCGTGAATTAAAGAGAGAAATAGGTGTGATTACCGCTAGCGAGATCGAATTACGCAGGTATCATGAAAAGATACTTAATAGTGTTCCGAGTGGTGTCATAGCAACAAGAAAGGATGGTATTATTACGACGCTTAATCCCGAGGCTGAAAGGGTGTTGTGTTTAAAAAAGGATGAGGTAATCGGTCATAATATAAAAGATATTCCAGGTTTGGGTGCCTTTTGGAAGAAGATGGAGCAAGCGATCAATTCAGGTATTACAGTTAAAAGGGATGAGGTTTTGGTTAAAAATAAAGAAAATAAAACGACTCCTATTGGTATTTCTATTTCTCCAATAACTGATATAAAAGATAAATTCTCTGGGTGTGTGGCGATTTTTAAAGACCTGTCAGAAATAAGAAGATTAGAAGAAAAACTGAAGCAGGCAGAAAAGCTTTCATATTTAGGTAAAATGGCAAGCTGGGTAGCGCATGAAATCCGCAATCCCTTGACTGCAATCGATGGTTTTGCTCAACTTCTTAATAATAAGGCAAAACAAGAGAAAATCGGTTTATATAGTTCTGAAATCCGTAAAGGAACAGAAAGAATAAATTATATTATTGATGATATACTTTGCTTTGCAAGAACAAAAAGAAAAGTGACACATGTTGAGATCAATTTGAGAGAGTTAATTCAATCTATAATCAAAAGTATTGTGCATATTAAAATATTAGTAAGGGGTGATAAATTACCAATAATAAAAGGAGAGATTGAATCAATACGACGGGTATTTGTTAATCTTATAAACAACAGCGCTGAGGCAATGGGTGAAGACGGCAGATTAAAAATTAATTTTTCCAGTAATAAAAAGATGATTCTTACGGAGATTATTGATAATGGGAAAGGAATACCAAAGGAAAATTTGAAAAATCTTTTTACAGCTTTTTTCACAACTAAACAAAGGGGAACAGGTCTTGGGTTGTCAATTGTACAGAAGATAATTGATGAGCATAATGGAAAGATTGAGATAGAGAGTGAGGAAGGTGTGGGTACGACTTGCCGTGTATCTTTACCAAAAGAAAGAGAGGAGGAAAAAAACGATGAGTGAAAAAAAAGGAGAAAAGAAAAAAAAGAGGATTCTTGTTTGTGATGATGAAGAATCCATTAGACTGCTACTTAGTGAGGCATTGGAAGAACGGTATGATATTGATCTGGCAGCAGATGGCAGGGAGGCACTGAAAAAAGCCACAAAAGAATCGTTCGATTTAATTATTATTGATATAAAAATGCCCGGGGTACATGGTCTTGAAGCAATTGAACGGATAAGGCAGAGGGATATAAAAACTCCGATAATTATCTGCTCGGCATATCGTTTAATGCAGGATGATATTGTCGTGAAAACTTCAGATGTTGATGCATTTATTACAAAACCGATTGACATCAAAGAATTTAAGGAAAAGATATTTGAATTAATTGGAGTTTAAATTACTAAAGAGGAAAAATGGATAGCAAATTTGAAATTATCAATCATAAATCCGAAATCAAAAAGATCCTTTTGATTGAAGATAATCCAGAAGATGCCCAAATGATACAGGAGATGGTTACAAAAGTAATGGATACTCCATTTGAATTTGATTGGGTGAGAAAGCTTTCCACAGGACTGAATCGACTTGGTGAAGGAGGAATCGATGTAGTCCTGTTGAATCTTTCTTTACCTGATAGCCAGGAACTTGATACATTCATTAGGATAAATACGCAGGCGCCAGATGTGCCAATCATAGTACTGACCGGAGAAGAAGAGGAATCGCTTGCAGTAAAAGCAACCCAGGTGGGTGCCCAGGATTATATTATCAAGGAACACATAGATAATATTCGGCTTGGGTATGCTATTCGTTCTGCTATAGAGCAACACAGGATGCATGTTGAACTGAGCGGTCTTGAACTTATCGATGCACTTACCGGTTTATATGGTCGGTGGCCATTTTTAATCTTAGGCCAGCATTATTTAAAGTTAGCCAATCGAACCAAAAGGGGATTAATACTTTTTTTTGTTGAAATTAAGGGAATGAAAAAGATTCGAGAAAATCTGGGACAAAATGATATAGAACAGGTATTAATAGATACTGCCAATGTTTTAAAGCAGAGTTTTCGTAGATCAGATATTATCGGCCATATTGGCACAGATGATTTTGCAATCGTTGCCTTAGAAGCCCATAAAGAGAGTGCTGAGATTATTATTTCTCGTTTGCAAAAGAACTGTGAAATGATTAATACAAAAGAAAATAGGGATCACAAGCTTTCCTTAAACATAGGTACAGCATTTTACGACCCTACATCGTCATGTTCTATTACAGGATTAATGACCCGCGCGCGTAAATCAGTGAGTGATGGATAGTGATGTTCGATGCTCGATGTTCGATACTCGTAAAAGGAAGGTGGTAGGAAGAGTGTATATCCAGGACAGAAAGGAGAGGGATTAAGACTATGGCAAAGGCTAAAATCTTAATTGTCGAGGACGAAAGGATTGTTGGTGAGGACATTAAAAAGACTTTAAAAAAATCGGGGTATTTTGTTTCTGGAATAGTTACATCAGGAGAAAACGCAATAAAAAGTGTGCAAGATAATATGCCTGATTTGGTGTTAATGGATATCTGGCTGCAAGGTGATATGGATGGGATTGAAGCTGCAAAACAGATACATGACCATTATAATATCCCGATTGTATTTCTTATATCCTGTGGAGATACAGAAACACTGAACCGGGTAAAGAAAGTAGAGCTATATGGCTATGTAAACAAGCCATTTGAACAAAGAGAATTAGTTACTAATATAAAGATGGCTCTTTGCAAACACTGGATAGACAAGAAGTTGGAGCGGAGTGAAGAGTATTTTAAACAAAGGTTTAGCAAATCACGAAGCATGTTGGAGTCAACACTCAGTGCACTATCATCAGCAATTGAAATAAGGGATTCTTATACTACAGGGCATCAAGCAAGGGTGGCGCAGCTTGCCTGTGCTATTGCTCAAGAGATGAATTTTAAAGAAGATGATATTAATGGAATTCGTTTAGCTGCACTCATACATGATATTGGTAAGATAAACGTTCCCGCTGAGATTCTTAGTAAACCAGGTCAGTTAAACAATGCTGAATTTAACATGATTAAATCTCATCCACAGATTGGCTGTGAGATATTAAAAGGTATAGAATTTCCCTGGCCTATTGCTGATATTGTACTCCAACATCATGAGCGTTTAAATGGTTCTGGATATCCAAAAGGACTTAGGGCATCAAATATTTGTCTTGAGGCAAAGATTCTTGCTGTTGCTGATGTTGTAGAGGCAATGTCATCACCTCGTCCATACAGGCAAGCCCATAGTATTAATGCTACGTTAAAAGAGATTTCAACGAATAAAGGTGTGCTCTATGAACCTTATGTTGCTGAAACCTGCCAGCGATTATTTGAAAAACAGGGGTTTAAGTTTAGATGATGCGAGATATTCGATATTCGATACTCGATGTTCGATGCTCGAAAAAAGAACGATGGACCCCGAAGGGCAAACCTACGGGGCAGACGATGGACCCCATACGAGCAAGCTCCTACGGGGCAAGCGATGGACGATAGAAATGGGTAGGATGAAAGATAAGAAGAATACCAAATCGCAATTCACAAATGAATCGTCAAAATTACGTCTACGCATTATTGAATTAGAAAAATCAGAAGCTGAGCACAAAGAGGCAGAACAGACATTGCGGGAAAGTGAAGAAAAGTATCGTTTATTAGCTGATAATACACTTGATTGTATTTGGCAAATGGATAAAGATTTAAGTTTTACTTATGTTAATCCGGCTATATTTCCTATGTTTGGATTTACACAAGATGAATGGATTGGTACTGTTTTAGCTGAGCATTGTTCTTCGGATGAGATGAAAAAAGTGATGATTATTATAGCTGAAGAACTGAAAAAAAAGGAAACACATATTGCAATATTTGAAATGTATTTAATTCATAAAGACGGAAGAGAAATTCCCGTTGAAATAAATGGTAAGATTATAATGGATAAAAACAGAAATCTTATTGGATTTCAAGGAAGCACACGGGACATCACTGAACGCAAGCGGGCAGAACAAGACAATGAAAAAGCTATGAAAAAGTTGCAAACAACTTTAGAAAAGACAGTAAATGCACTCGCAGCAGCAGTGGGGAAGAGAGATCCATATACAGCAAGCCATCAGCAGCGCGTGACCAAATTAGCCATTGCGATTGCCCGGGAAATGGATTTTTCGAAAGAACAGATTAAAGGGATCCGCATTACTGGTCTTCTCCATGATATAGGTAAGATATCAGTTCCTGCAGAGATTCTTGGTAAACCCGCTAAACTAACCCCTGCGGAATTCGAGATAGTCAAAAGCCACTCCCAGGCAGGTTATGATATATTGAAGTCAATAGAATTCCCTTGGTCTGTTGCTGATATTGTACTCCAACATCACGAAAGAATAAATGGTTCGGGCTATCCTCAAGGTCTTTTAGATAAAGACATTCTTATAGAAGCAAAGATACTGGGTGTAGCAGATGTAGTAGAGGCAATGTGTTCACACCGACCTTACAGATCGACTCTTGGTGTAGCTAAGACATTAAAGCATATTTTACAAAACAAGGGTTCTCTTTTTGACCCTGAAGTAGTGGATGTATGTGTGAGATTGTTTAAAGAAAAGGGGTTTAGGTTTGAGTGAAACTCGATGCGCGATGCTCGATGCGCGATACTCGATGCTCGATTCACGATACTCGATTCACGATACTCGATATTCGACAAAAGAACGAGGAACGAGGGACCCCGAAGGGCAAGCCTACGGGGCAGGCGAGGGACGAAAGAATCTGTCGTTCTAGCGCAGCGGTCGTCTGTCGTGTATCGCAAAGGTGAGGATTGACTATGTCGAAAGCTAAGATTCTAATTGTTGAAAACGAAAGGATTGTTGCAGAAGATATAAAGAGGACTTTGCGGAATTTAGGGTATGGTGTTTGTTCAATAGTAACCTCTGGAGCTGAGGCAGTTAAAAAGGCAGAACAGGAAAGCCCTGATTTAATTCTGATGGATATTGTATTACAAGGTAAGATGAGTGGTATAGAAGCTGCAGAACAAATACGTACACGTTTTAATATTCCGATTATTTATCTCACTGCCTATGCAGATGATAAAACATTAGAGCGTGCAAAGATAACAGAGCCATTTGGATATATTATTAAGCCATTTGATGACAGAGAATTACATTCTACTATTGAGATGGCTCTTTACAAAAACCAGACAGAGAAAAAAATAGTACACCTCAATTCTGTGCTACGCGCAATCAGGGGGGTTAATCAACTTATTACCAAAGAAAGAGACCGTAAAAGATTGATCCATGGAATTTGTGACAAACTCGTTGAGAGCCGCGGCTATGATAATGCCTGGATTGCTGTCATAGATGAATTGGGTAAATGTACAACTTCTGCTGAATCAGGGGTGGGTAAAGACTTTTCAGGGCTGGTTGAGTTAATGAAGCGCGGCAAATTCCCTGAGTGTGCTCAAAAAGCACTATCGCAACCAGGCGTGCTGGCGATAAATGATGTATCCTCTTCTTGCACTGGCTGTTGTCTGTTAGATAAATATAAAAACAAAAATAAAGGGGCATTGAGCGCACGGTTGGAATCGAGTGGAAAAATCTACGGTGTGTTGACGGTTCTTGTATCTCATGATTTTGTCATAGACAAGGATGAATTATTACTGTTCAATGAAGTCGCCGCAGATGTTGCATTGGGTTTGCATACGATAAGGATAGAAGAAGAACGTAAACGAGCAGCTACAGAACTGGAAGAAAGTAAATCCCGCTTACAGAATATAATAAACAATAATGCTGATGGTATTATCATTGTAGACCACAAGGGAATTGTACGTTTTGTCAATCCTGCTGCGGAAACAATTTTTAGCCGCAAAAAAGAAGAGCTTGTAGGAGAATTGTTTGGCTTTCCATTAGTTTCGAATGAAACAACAGAACTTGATATGATTGGTAAAGATGGTAAGGCATCAATAGTAGAAATGCGTATTGCTAAAATTAAGTGGGAAGGAGAGACTGCTTATCTATCCTCGCTTCGCGACATTACCGAACACAAGCAGATTCAGCAAGATTTGCAAATGAGTTTTGAAAAATCGCAAAGAATCCTGGAAGAAACAGTCAATTCTTTAGCATCAGCATTTGGTAAAAGAGATTTATACACTGCTGGTCATCAGCAACGCGTGACCAAATTAGCCATTGCAATTGCCAAAGAAATGGGTCTTTCAAAAGAGCAAATTCAGGGAATCCGCATTGCCGGTCTTATCCATGATATAGGTAAGATATCTGTCCCTGCAGAGATTCTTACTAAACCCAGTAAACTAACCACTGCAGAGTTCGAAATAGTTAAAGAACATCCTAAAATAGCTTATGATATTGTGAAATCAATAGAATTTCCCTGGCCTGTTGCTGAAATTATATACCAGCATCATGAACGCTTGAATGGTTCAGGATATCCCCGGGGACTTAAAAGTAAAGAAATCCTTCCTGAAACTAAAATATTAATTGTGGCTGATGTAGTTGAGGCAATGTCTTCACATCGTCCTTACAGACCAGCTCGTGGTATGAAAATAACATTAGAAGAGATAACAAAAAAAAGAGACATTCTCTATGACCCTCAGGCTGCAGATGTTTGTTTAATGCTTATTAAGGAAAAAGGGTTCAAATTTGATTGATATTCGATACTCGATACTTCTCCTATTCCTTGACAAACTTTCCAATATATGTATAATATATTATAATATATAAGGAAAAGAAAAGGTATAGAGAGCCTTAGAGGTTTTTACCTCTTGAGGGTCTTGATACCTTTTTTTATATTTTAAAATTTTAAGGGGTGAAAATTGAAAAAGAAAAAGAAATATAGATATGCAAAGGATGCACTGCAGTTGAGCCCGGAAGGTTGTCTAGATATTTTAAAAGAACTGCCTGATATAGTTTATAAAATCGATCCTGATGGGTGTTTTACATTTATAAATGATTCTGTGCGCAACTTGGGTTATGAACCAGAAGAACTTATTGGAGAACATTTCAGTAAAATAATACACTCAGATGATGTTAAGTTATTCACGAGAAATTATGTATTACCCAAATTCAAAGGTAAAGATACTGGCAACAAAGTTGCTCCAAAACTTTTTGATGAAAGAAGGACCGGGAAAAGAGAAACAACAGGCTTGTGCATAAGATTAATACCAAATCAGCAGAATAGTGAAAAAAAGGATGCAGGAGAAACGATTGGTTCAGTAATTGTTTTTGGTGATGTAAGTTCCAGAGGACACTATGAAACTGATACAGATAGGAAGGGAATAAAATTTCTTGGCACACTAGGCATTATAAGGGACATAACCGAGCGCAAGCGTGCTGAGGACGCGCTTCAGAGGAGTCTTAATAAATTAGAAAGAATCTTAGATGAAACAGTCAATGCCCTGGCATCAGCAGTTGAGACAAGGGATCCTTATACTGCTGGTCATCAACGGCGCGTGGCTAATCTTGCTTCTACCTTAGCCAGAGAAATGGGTCTTTCAAAAGAACAGATTAATGGAATTCATATGGCTGCAGTTATTCATGATATTGGTAAGATCCATGTACCTGCTGAAATTCTCAGTAAGCCCACTCGACTTACCGATGCAGAATTTGATATAGTTAAAACTCACGCTCAAGTAGGTTATGATATATTGAAGTCAATAGAATTTCCCTGGCCGGTTGCTGATGTTATTCGCCAACATCATGAAAGGATGAATGGCTCTGGATATCCGCAAGGATTAAAAAAAGGAGATATTCTCCTTGAAGCAGGGATTCTGGCAGTGGCTGATGTAGTTGAGGCTATGTCTTCTTATCGTCCTTATCGGCCTGCCCGTAGTTGGGGTGAGACCTTTGACGAGATAACCAAAAATAGGGTTATTCTTTATGAACCCCATGCTGTAGATGTTTGTCTGGAACTTTTTAAGAAAAAAAACTTTAGATTCGAATAGTTTTTAATTTACATAAATCTATTTATTTTAAAACAAACTCCTTTTTAATTTTCTGGGAAGTCGAGAAATACCTTTTTACCCAAGATAGATTCAATCACTAAATTCCCGGCAAATAGCTATTGACAAACGTAAATGATTTTTATATACTGTATGTGATATAAAAGGAGGTTTTATGACTGCATTATTTTTAGTTTTATTCTTACTACAACCAACTGAAGCATGCAATCTAACAACACCGATTGAAGAGTATATAAGCATTGGCAAGGAATTGGCTACTCAATCACCACCCTCTTTTCCATACACCAGTTATGAGAGATTTCCTGATTCCGCTCTCTGGGTTTTGATGGATTCTTTTGATTTTTCTGAACCATTAATGAATAGCTCTTCTTTTGCTTTATGCAATTCAAACTGGAATATTGCGTATTCTATATCTCCTGAAACCCTTTCTACTTTGGCTCAGCTAGCGCTTTCTTCTGCACCTTTGCGTTTCCATAACTCGCTTATTGCAGTTTTTCATAGGCTTGATACTTTACAGGATTTTTATGCCCAATTAATATTAGATGCGCCTGGTAATTGCATTGATGAGGTTACT
>JAGMEL010000141.1 GCA_023128195.1 Caldifarciminota bacterium
AGATTACATATTCTGGCTTGGAGCGGGAGGTTTAAGAATTGGTAGCTCTCAGAACAATGACATTCAAAACAATGCCCTGGTAAAAGATGTACAGGGTATTTGATTTTATTAAAAAACCGTAAGAGGCTATAATAGATGAAACTATTAATTGTTAGCCACTGGTTTGTATCAAAAGATTCGAATGGTAAGATTCATGTTCCTGGGGGGACAGAACGATACTCATATGGATTGGCAAAACAACTGCAAAAGGATGGTTATGACGTAACAGTTTTATCTACAGCTACGAATAAAGAAGAAGCATTTGAAGCTTTGGATGGAATCAATACATATAAGTTCAAACCGCCTCATAAATTTTATGGATATATTATTGAATTCCTTTCTTTTTTAAACACTTTAAAAGTAATTAAAAAATTCAATCCTGACATCGTCCATGTTGTTAGTTGTAGATACCGTTTTGCTTTTGGCGCAATAGCGGCATCGAAAATTATGAAAAAAAAAACTGTATATAGTGCAGCACTACCTCCTAAGTTACATACTTCAAACTTACTGCTTAGATTTTTTAATTTTTTCGCTAGCAAGCTTATTGGAAGGTGCAATATTATCATTTCACCCAGTATGGAAGTAAAAGACATATTGGCACATCAACTTAATCCCAAGAAGATTGTAGTGATTCCAAACTTTATTACAAAAAACTATCATAGAAAAACAAAAAAAGAAAAAAATTCTATACTCTTCGTTGGTCGATTAGAAATCAAACAAAAAGGTATTGATTTACTTATACATGCACTACACTATGTCCGGAAGGAAATACCAAATGTTAATTTATATATTATTGGGCAAGGGAATTCGTTAGGTTATTTAAAGAACTTAGCTGCGGAGTATGAATTGAGAGAAAATATAATATTTCTTGGTTATGTGGATGATTATGAACTGGCTAATATGTACTCAAAGTGCGAAATATTCGTATTCCCCTCTTTGTATGAAAGTTTTGGTATAGTAGTTATAGAGGCGATGAGTGCAGGATTGCCAATAGTATCACATAATTTGGACTGTGTTTCTGAGATATTTGATGGTGGAAAGTATGGGATATTGGTTAAAAAAGGAGATGTTGAAGGATTAGCAGATCAGATTATAAAGCTGCTGAAAGATGACGAACTTAGAGAGTATTACTCAAAAATGAGTCTGGAAAGAAGTAAGAAGTACACACAAGTTGAGATTGTACGAAGTATTGAAAAGGTATATTTGAATTTATACTACGGAGATGACTGAAATGAAAGAAGTATTTGTCGGAGGTTTAGTCGATATAAAACATAGCCAGACATGATAGAAAAAATTAAGCATTTCACGGAGTCGCATTTTATTGGACTGGTTGGACTACTGATGTTCTTCTTTTACCTGATAGTTAATCTATTACCAAAGTTTGTTCAAAGATTGGCAAAATATGATCTCCCTCTTATTGATGTCACTTTTATTGTGTTGGGAACTGGCTTGGTTATATACAGTTTTATACACAAACAAGTTGATAATATAGCTTCCAGGTTCAGATATTGGTTACAGGTAACTGACCGATTAACTCCCAAATCTATTCTTGTAATAATCTTTGCACTGACTGCAATAGGTTTTTATTTACGATTTAACAATTTAGGAGATAGATCTTTTTGGATTGATGAGGCAATCACTTCGTATGCGGCGATTGGTTTGCTGGAGCATGGAACACCTGTTCTGCCCTCGGGAGTAGTTTATAACCGTGCTTTGC
>JAGMEL010000142.1 GCA_023128195.1 Caldifarciminota bacterium
ATTGATAGCGAGTGGCACCTGGACCGGATACCAAAACGACTGGCATAACATAACTATTACTACTGTTATCCTGCAGGCGGGACACACGTATAATTATACAATTGTTACGGGTTCTTATCCGCAGATAATACATGCGACCAGTGAAGTAGTAACAGGCGGAACAATTACTTGCACTTCGTTCGTGGATGCAAATGGAAAAACATACACAGATTGGATACCTGCGATAATGCTGGAATAATAGACAAATAAAGGGGGGGGGGGATTTTCCCTTGTTTTTCTTTTTTAAAAAAGGCTTTTAGTCAAGGTTTTTACCGAGGGTAAAAAAAAAAGTTGTTTCTAAAGAAAGAACCTCTGCTAAGAAAGAAGCGGGTACATCATTTAAAGAATTATTGCATATATCCTACAATAAAATTTCAAATATCGGAAGTTTTATGTGTCGATAATTTGTAAAGTAAGCGTATATACGAGAATAAAAATGAGAAAAGGGATAGTATTGATCGGGCTTTTATTGCTTTTTGGTTTTGCAGGAACGGCTGCGGCTGCGATGGCATGGACAGTGGATAATAGCGGAGGCATGAATGGTGTGGATATAACCAACAAAAACCTTAACGAGTTCACGTTTTCCGACAGAGTGGTGAGATTTTCCGCTATGCCCCATGCGCCCATATACATAGACAGCAATGATGATTTTGTAATAGGCGAGAATGGCGTGGTAAGTGGTGATGGGACGGAAAGCAACCCCTACATAATTGAAGGTTGGAATATAAGTGCGAGCGCAGCAAATGGTATAGAAATCAAAAACACCGACATTTATTTCATCGTAAGAAACTGCAAAATACACAACAATTCTGAGGGGGGTATCTGCTTCCATATAGTTGAATATTCAACCGTTTCAAACAATTGCATCTCTGATAACCTGTATGGCATCTTCCTCGATTCGTGTAACGATAACCTTTTCGATTCAAATGTCATCACTGGTTCGGTTAATGGCGACGGTATCAGTATGGATTCCTCTATGAGCAATACGCTCGTAAATAATACAATTGAATCGAATAGATATACAGGAATCGGGCTATGGAGTTCTTCCAATAACATTGTATACCACAATAATCTAATAGACAATTCACCCAATGGGTATGATGACGTCGCTGCAAACTCATGGGACAATGGTGCCGAAGGAAATTACTGGAGCGATTATACGGGAATAGATGAGGATGGAGATGGCATCGGTGATACGGCCTATAACATCGCAGGTGGTGCAGGTGCAAAGGATAATTATCCGTTTATGCGAGAGAATGGGTGGATAACCGAAGTGGAGAATCAACCGCCAGTTCCTTCATTCTCTTATTCGCCCGAAAATCCCGTTGTTAATCAAACGATGACCTTTGATGCTTCTAATTCAACCGACATAGATGGGACAATTATAAGTTATGAATGGGACTTTGGAGATGGAAACATCACGAACACGGCTGATGAAATAATAACGCATTCTTATTCCTTAGCAGATGATTATATTGTTAATTTAACAGTAACCGATGACGGTGGTTTAACCAACTCAACCTCTAAAACGGTAACTGTCAATCCCGTGGCAACGGCAGTATTCGATACCGGCTCAGGCACATATCCAAGCATCGCAGGCACGCACACTGGAACAATAACGCCAAATCAAGATATTACAGTGCAAAAGATGCACACTTATCCGTGCATTGGAACAGGTGGGCACACCGAACACGTTACTTTTTATTACTCAAATGGAACAAAGCTCGCAGAGGGACATTGGACTGGTTACACTGAAGATTGGTACAATATTACTTTTGACTCTGCTTTTACACTATACGCAGGAGAAACCTATAACTACACCATTCGTACAGGCTCTTATCCGCAGATAATACATGAACAAAACCATACAACTTTAGATGGTTCTTATATCAATTGCACAGAATTTACAGACGCAAACGGCAGGAAATACAACGATTGGATTCCTGCTATCAGGCTGTGGGCGTGATAAAAGAACTCCCTGATATTTCTTTCTTAGCGCAGGTTCTTTCTCGTAGAAAGAAAG
>JAGMEL010000143.1 GCA_023128195.1 Caldifarciminota bacterium
TCCCTGTATTGTGTCTTCGTATATTTTTGCATATAAATTGTTGCCAATGGTTTCATAGATGACAAAATCTATTCCATTCGCACCTACTTTCACAATTTCTGTAAATCCATCGTGGTCTATATCATAAGCAGAAATTGGCGTGACGGCTGGCTGTCCCACTGTATCCCGCCACACCTCCTGGGTAGGATAGGAAAAAGAATCAGGGGATTCAAAAATCATTATGCCATCCGCCAATGATGGATTCTCAATGTGAAATTGCAGAGCAAGATCATAAAATCCATCTCCATCAAAGTCTCCTGAATCCCATAGAAGATCTCCACCAGGAAGTGGCATTGAATCTATTTCCCATACATTGGGTAAATGTAGTTCGTAAAAATGAAGATAAGCAGGCCAGCTTCCATATGTGGTGAAAATGAATTCTACATTCTCATCTCGGTCTGTATCCATAATTTGGATTCTCGTATTACCAAAACCACTTACTCCTTGAGGGAAATACCATTTTTGCACAAAATTGCTAAATAAGAATGGTAACATTAATAAAATTATCATTTTCCTCCTTTATTTATAGTATACTAATAATTTGTGAAAAATGTGTGAAAATATCCTCCTTAAGGATAGGGTGAGGTAAAGACCCCACCCTATCCTTTTATAGTTATTTTATCTTAAGAACTTTCATACAAGAAGTCTCACCTGAATCGACATTTTCAACCCGCATGAAGTAAATACCCTGTGCAACAATTCTACCATAGTCATCATTACCACTCCAAATCAATGTGTGGTTACCGTTAACGATTCCTGTATAAAGATTCTTCACCAACCTACCAGAAACATCGTAAACTTTAACACTAACCACTTTTTCAGTCTGATTCTGAAATTTAATGTTTAGGGTTTGGATAAATGGATTTGGATAAATCTCTAATCTTGCTTCTTGTATCTGGCTTCTTGCTTCTTCAACCCCACCAGGGTCATACTCATAAATTCTCGTTTCATCGTTGCCGGAAATCACAATTTCGGCTAAACCATTATTATCAATATCATAAACTCGCACACAGGAGCCACTGGTATGACCAGGCAAGGTTTCCCAGACATAAAAACTATCATTGCCCGCAGATTTAATAATATAAACATTCTGACAACCCTCCAGCACTATCTCCGGAATACTGTCTCCGTCCACATCGCCTGCATCCGAATAACCACCATAATAACTATTGTGGCCACCAAAAAGGTCAAAGGTTTTTATGATCTCGTATGTGTTGTCACCGATTGCTTCAAAGATAAAAGCATTGATGCGCGCGGTTGGCACTATAAATCCCTTCACCGCAAACTCAAGCTTACCGTCTTCATCCGCATCAGGAACAGAAAAACAGTCTTTGATGTTGAAAGTAGAGAGAGTTTGAAGAATAATTTCTTGATATGAATTATTCCCAATGCATTCAAAAATACTATATTCACCCCCAGTGTAGCCAAAAACAAATTCATTCTGTCCATCTAAATCAAAATCTCCAAAGGTGAGGGTAGATGATGATGTATGTGTTGACGCGGTTGTAATTTCAGTAATTTTTTCATAAAGATTATCTCCAATGGACTCATAAATGTCCAAATCCGTATAATAACCGCATACCTTTACTATTTCAGGAAGTCCATCTTGGTCAATGTCGTAAGTGCAAATAGGAGTGACTAAGGGGAATCCCGCTGTATCTCGCCACACCTCCTGGGTAGGATAAGAAAAAGAATCAGGAGATTCAAAAATTTGTGGACCCACTACAGGAAGACCAAAATCACCACCTATCACAAGATCAAAAAATCCATCATTATCAAAATCTCCCACATCCCATGCCTCATTGGTCATTGTATCAATTACTGCCTCCAGGTGAAAATTACTGTCAGGATATAATTCATATACTACAATTTTTTCCTGAAGGTTTTCATAATAACCAAAGATTAGCTCAATCTGTGAATCCCGGTCACTGTCACACACCAAAATTCGCCCACGTCTACCTTCAGTTCCTCTGTCTAAATAGAACTTCTGTCCAAATTGTCCAATGAGAAGATTAATAATTAAAAAAATTGCCATTTTATTTACAAGCTGGTAGTGGGAGTATTTCCATACTCCCACTACCTGTTGTATTATCGCACCCTAAGAACTTTATGAACACTGGTCTCACCTGAATCAAGATTTTCCACCTGTAAGAAGTAGATACCTTGAGAAACCGCTCGGCCATTGTCGTCATCGCCATGCCAGATGATGTGGTCGGATAGTCTTAGAGTCGGATAGTCGAATTGTTTAATCATCCTACCGCTCACATCGTAGATTTTTAGCTCTATGCCCATTGCCCCGTGCCCTATGCCAAAGCTGATTTTTGTCTGTGTTGAGAATGGATTGGGAGATATGTGTATGCGTAAGACGTCAGGCGTAATGCGTAGAGCGGTTTCTTCCATCCCACCAGTGTCATATTCATAGATTCGCGTCTCATCTGCTCCTGAAATAATAATCTCTGATAAACCATTTTCATCAATGTCAAAAATCCGCACACAAGAACCACTTGCATGACCAGGCAAGGTGTCCCAGATATAAAAAGAATCATTACCCGCAGCCTTGATAATATAAACATACGAGGCAGACTCAAGCACAATTTCAGGAACACTATCACCATCAACATCGCCTGCCTCAGAATAGCCACCATAATAATCACCACCCGCAAGATTATAGGATTTGATAATTTCGTAGGTGTTATCTCCAATTGCCTCAAAGATAAAGGCATGGGTTCGGGCATCCAGAGGTGTAAACCCCTTCACCACAAATTCCAACTTACCATCGCCGTCCGCATCAGGCACTGAAAAGCAGTCCTTGATGTTTTTTGTAGGAACTGAACCTAAGTGGATAAACTCATACGTGTTATCTGCTGGTGATTCATAGAGCCAATAATTAGCACCTCCAGCACCATCACTCAAATTACCTAAAACAAATTCAATTTTACCATCGTCATCAAAATCACCAAAAGCAATTGTTGATAGTGGGGTATTGATTCCCTGTATTGTGTCTTCGTATATTCTTGCATATAAATTGTTGCCAATGGCTTCATAGATGACAAAATCTATTCCATTCGCACCTACTTTCACAATTTCTGTAAATCCATCGTGGTCTATATCATAAGTAGAAATTGGCGTGACGGCTGGCTGTCCCACTGTATCCCGCCACACCTCCTGGGTAGGATAAGAAAAAGAATCAGGGGATTCAAATATTGCTATTATTGGTACAGGTGCGCCATTCCCTGATGCATCACCATGAACAATAAGGTCTGAAATAGAATCATTGTCGTAATCACTAATATCCCAAACTAAAACAGAATCTACGGTTTGACTTTCTATTATATCCCAAGAATCAGGGGGGACAAATTCCGCAAAATAAACGCCAAAAGATTCTGGTATCCACCGCCGAAATATTAATTCTATTCTCCCATCATGGTCTGAATCGTAAACCAAAATTCTTCCACCCGGCGCAATCGTACCCAGCGGAATATACCATTTCTGGATAAAACCATTGATTAAGAAGGGTAACAGCAACAAAATTATCATTTTTCTCCTTTTAAGATGGGGTGAAGATATATACCTTCACCCCATCTTTTATTACTACCTTACCTTAATAATTTTTCTACAGAAGGTGTCACCAGAAGTAAGATTTTTAACTTGTAAGAAATATACACCTTGAGAAACTGTCCTGCCGTTTTCATCATCACCTTTCCAGGTTAATGTGCTGTGTCCACTTACGATTCCTCGATAAAGACTCTTTACCAATCTACCAGAAACATCGTAAACCCTAACACTAATCCCTTTTTCAGTCTGATTCTGGAATTTAATGTTTAAGTTTTGGATAAATGGATTTGGCGTAATCATAAAAGAAAATTTATTTATGGGTTGATTTTCCTGCGTCATCGGTCCGCCCGGGAATCCACCTTCGCCTTCTTCGTATTCATACTGATAAATAAAAATAGGACCAACACTTGCAAAATCGCCATCATCACATTCGAATATAACTTCAACGATACTATCCGCATAAAACTCTGAAGGAATCCAGCATTCCAATGTCTCGGGTTCATAGGCTTCATACTCTATTTCTGCCACCTCTTCGTTATCAATCATAACCTTTGTTTTCCACTTATCTTCACGTTCATGATAGGCAACTGTTTTTAATTTATAGCGGTAACCTGGCACAAGAGGGAATTGATAGGTAATTGTTTCATAGCCTATATCAACAGGAATTTGCCACTCGGATATGCAACTGTCACGGGCAATTAGATAAGGAGAAGAAGGGTTATGACCATTAGAAGAGGTCAGATAAGCCATATCGCGTGGCATATGGTGAATCCTTTTGAATCGTATTGCATATGCAGCCCCTGGTTTCTCAAGCCATGCAGTGTAGAGATAAGAACCACTAATGGCACAGAATCTTGCAGCTGAATGTGGATAGTGTGACCAGGTGTAAGGTGCTCGGCTGATGTTATAAAGAGGTTCTTGAGGACGAGTTTTATAATAGATTTCCCACCAGGTATTCATATGTGGGCTGGGTAAATCAACAAAGACTGTGAAAAAGCCCGAGGCATTAACAGGATAAAGAGATGCTGTCTCAGATGTTAGACTGAAGTTTTGCCAAGTAAAATAAGGTGGAATTATACCGAGATGTCTCGCTGCTCGATAGACCTCTTCATAATTGTAAAAGCCTTCTTTTTTCTGCCAGACCACAAAAATTGAATCGCCGTAGGTCTCAACAAATGGATGGGCAGATTGAAGACCGTATTCGAAGAACTGCCAGCCCCAGTTATTCCAGGGTTGTTCTCTTGGTTTTGTTGCATAACAGATTGTATCACTGCGTTGCCAGACCGCATGGAGCGAGTTGTTCACCTCGCATCGTGCAATTGAGGGGAAAGTTCGGAGCGGTGGATCGTGAGGACCATGTGCTTGCTCGATCAGCACAAATGTTCCCTGCATAGGTACGGTAATAGTGAAGGTATAGTCTTCGACCCTGTGGTTTACATCCCGGGGCGGTCCTCCAGTGCGTGTAACAAGAATGTGCACTGTATTTGGATTGGATGCATGAATCGCAATAGAAGGCGGTGAGTTAAGGCGTAAGGGGTTAACGCCTACAGGATTCCAAAGATGATATATATCGCTCCACTGTACCGATGAGATTTTTCTTCTATACCATAAACCTCCATTCTCATCAGTCCAGGTTACTGAAGGCAAATAATCAGAGCTTAAGGTGATTGACGGATATTTACCTTGGCCAATAATCTCAGGTATAGACCAGTCATTGCCGCCGTTTGATGAATAACGGTAAATTACTTTTCTATGACCATCATAATAATGATCAGTATAAATTAAATGGAGTTCCTGAGAATTCGGCTTACGCACCAAATGGCGATTGCCGTTATAGGCAAGCGCCAATGGATCATCAGTCCAACCTTTGTGCAAAAGGTTTCCCCAGATATCCCAGTTAGAATCACGGAAATCCTGCCAGACAACGAGGATATTCAGATCATCAAAGGCAACTGAGGGTAATGTCTGATCTTGAGCCGCTTCTGTTATTACAATTTCATCTAATATGGAGTTACCGTCTTGTGAATAATGGCGTCCATAGATATTAAAATTACCTGCACGAAAATCCTGCCAAACAACAAAGAAATTTTCATGTTCAGCCATAACCCCAGAGGCAAACTCGCTATTGTATTCAACAACCGCAATTGGTATCTCATTAAGGAGAATTTCACCAGCTTGATTTATAACTGCACCAAGCACATTATAAGATCCATCAACAGGCAAGACCAAATAATTTTCCAAAACATGATAAGAACAGAAGTAATTTATATTATTGAATGCAATATCTGGAGGGATGACATATAACTTGGGAATTAGTTCAATTGGTATAAGTTGCGGCACAGAATAATGAGGGGTATTTTCTGAGAATAAGACTCCTCCTTCCTCTACAGAACCATCGGGGGTTACAAATTTGTATTTTATTGCGTGCTGTGTATATTCTTCAAACATCCACCACCGACACCAAGTATAAACGACGATAAATCTATCTCCATCAGAAGAAATTGTTGGATATCCAAGGTAACCGTCTTCTCCTGCATAGGTACCTCCTGCCTGATCAATCAAAAGATCTGAGAATAATGGATTTCCATCTCGGTTATAAAGTCTACCCCTTAGATACGATCTTTGTGGATCGGTGAGGGTAGAAACAGTTCCTGTAATTAAGAAGATGTCTCCATTGCAACTAATAGCAGGAAAACACGTGGCTCCGGTTTGAATCATAAACGGCTCAACAATTACCGTTGACCCTTCATAAATTGCACCCCAAATTCCTAAAAAGCGCTCTTCTTCTGCAAAAACGCCCCGAGCGGTCCAGACCACAAACCACCTCTCACCGTCTGTCGCAACTGCTGGTAAAGTATCTCTCCAATCAGGAAGGTCGGGAGTGTGGATGAAGAATCTCTCTAATACATTACCTTGAAGATCAACTCTTGCTGCCCATATATCACCAAGACTATCGTAAACCACAATATACTCGTTTCCAACAAATGCAACATCTGGTGCACCTTGGTTACCTATGCCAGCACAAATTGGAAACTCGTTGCCAATAGCAAATGTGGCCAGCATGGCTATTAAAAATGTTAACGAAATAATTTTCATTTGTTCCTCCTATTTGCAATTATGTTGCCAATTTTTAATCATGCCTTGAAGGAATAAGAACAATTTATTCCCTCAAGGCAACTTAGCCAGCAATAACTTCACCTCTTTGAAAATGATAAAGCCTTAGAATTAAACCAGGAAGGGAAGTATTCACCCCCCCTCCTATATTGAAGTCTCGAATTATACGGCACTATATCCATATATTAATTTTAACAAAAATCTATAAATTGTCAAGGATCAAGTTAAAAGTCAAATGAGACTTAG
Source organism: Caldifarciminota bacterium (assembly GCA_023128195.1). Classification (GTDB taxonomy): domain Bacteria; phylum Hydrothermota; class Tepidihabitantia; order SM23-42; family SM23-42; genus SOIY01. The sequence continues at coordinate 6,955 of JAGMEL010000143.1, forward strand.
ATTTATGGAAATCATCCGTAGATGAGCGCTCATAAGCCTGTAGTCGAATTTAACCCCGCACCTATGCATAGGTGTGGGGTAAAGGAGTTTGAATGACTGAAGAAAAAAAATATACAGAACAAGAATGGCACAAGAGAGCAGCAATTACCTTGTTTAATCTTGTCTGGAGCCTATTGGATAAAAAAGACAGGACAAAACAAGAAGATGATAAAATGGTACATGCTGTTCATGCTTCTCGTTTTCATTGGGGCGAGATTGGTACACCTGTTGAGTTTGAGCGGGGTGAATGGCAGATTTCCCGCGTGTATTCGGTTCTGAACAGACCTCAATCAGCATTGTATTACGCTGAAAGATGTTTGGATATCTGCAAAGAGCATAATATTGGAGATTTTGATATTGCTTTTGCTTATGAAGCAATGGCAAGGGCGCATGCTGTTGCTGGGGACAAGTCAGATTGCGAGAAGTACATCAAGTTAGCAAAAGAAGCTGGAGAACAAATTAAAAAGAAAGAAGACAAGGATTTGTTCTTTGGTGATCTTAAAACAGTACCTGGCTATAATTAGGAGGTATTTGCAAAAAACCAAATAGGGAGGCCAAGCAGCACATTCTAAACAGAGATGAAAAGTGAATAACAAAAAACATAGACATGGCGGATTTTATGAATTTATTCTAATGGCTTTATTCAAAGAAGGGCCATTGAGTTTAAAAGAATTAAAGGAAAAAACGCTTCTTTTTGTTTCTCATTTCGGGTATTATCATCGAGAGAAATTTGAGAAGAAAGCCCGTGGTTTTCTTGATCGGTTCAGGATTAAAAGATACGGAGTTTCAGGTGCAGACATGGCAAGATGGCGTAGAGAGTATGGAAAACAACTTGATGTGGAGTTTGAATGCAAAGATCTTATTAAGAAAGGCATGATCAGGTTAAACAAAGAAAACAAGTGTGAACTAACCCAAAGTGGACAAGAGCAAGCCGAGAAATTTGCGAAAGAGATGGAAACAGCTGCACATCTGATTGAACGTCATTTCTTGAATCCGGCAGCAGCTGCAAGAAATACCATCATTGCCGATTTCTTCTTGGCAGTGATGAAACTTTTCGTAGGTTTTATAAGTGGTAGTGTTGGTTTGATTGCAGATGGGGCAGATGCTGCTATTGATACAGTTTCGGCTGTTATTGTTTGGGTCGGGATAAAGTACAAGAAAGAGTTTGTAGGAACCCTGATTATTATTGCAATGATGTTTATAACCGGCATTAGCGTAGGGTACGAATCAATAAATAAAATCATAGAAGCACTAATTGCAACAATCGAGCCAATATCAATGCCTATTCTGGTAATTGTGGCTGAAGCAATAGCACTTATTTTTGCTGTTATTCTTTCTTTTTATCAGCGTTATATAGGAAAAAAATATGGGAGTTTAGCACTAATTTCACAATCAGTTGATTCCAAGAATCACATATATGTTGCAGCAATGGTTATTGCAGGCGCCATATTCTCAATGTTTGGCATCTACTTTGTAGACGCCTTGATTGGTGGGTTTGTTATCTTCAGAATCTTAAAGGATGCAATAGAACTGTTAAAAGAAGTTCTTTCTTCAATAAAAGGAGAAAAAACCGACTTCTCAAAATACAAGGTACCATTTGAAAAGCACTGGCATATGAACAGACTCCAGACCTTTAGAATTTGGATATTGTATTCAATCAAAGAGGATGGTTTGTATACCAAGGATGAATTGATAAATGCACTTGAGATGACCTTTAGATCTGGATATATTCCCATATTAAGTGAATTTAAATTTACGCTTGGTAAGGGATTTGACTTCAGGGAAGAATTCAACAATTTAATAAAGCCGTTATTAGAACAAAATTTGTTAGTTAAAAAGGATGATACATTTGTTCTAACCAGGGACGGTAAAAAACGTGTTGAAAAAGCGTTTAAGAGTATAAGGTTCCATGCGAATGAATAATATCCTCCCCCACACCAATACATTGGTATGGGGGTGATTTATTAAAGGAGGAAGATATGAAAGGGTTAAAAATAGCATTGATAGTTATGGGTGCAATTGTTGTCTTGCTCTTGATTATGTTTGGCATCTATTTGCTGTCTAATATTCAGGGAGAAGCCGAGTCATTTGAGGTTAACAGTCCTGAATTGGAACAAAAAGTACTGATTGCAAGTCAAGGGAGTGATTTTAAGAACGCTTTAGTTGGGAGTTTAACTACATATCTGGGAAAAAAGCCAATCTATATTAAGGTAATAGATGTCAGTGCTCTATCCGAGGTTAATGAAGATGAGTGGAGTGCTATGATTCTTATTCACACGACTGAAATGAATAAAGTGCAGTCTGATGTTAAGGCATATCTTGACAAGGCGCATGATTTGAACAAGGTGATCATCATAACAACTTCTGGTCAAGGCGATTGGAAGACAGATAAATATGACGTTGATATCATCACGTCTGCTTCTAAAAAGAAAGAATTGCCTTCACTGATAAGTACTATTCTTACTAAATTGGATGTGATATTGAAGACAGAAACTATGTGATGTGGGATTCCTCACAATGATAAAATAATAACTGTCTTCACACATACAACCAGGAAATACATGCCAGTAGCTGTATTGTGAAAAGTGCAGAGGACTCAGTTATTAATATACTTGATTTAGTAAGATAAGTGGATAAAATTTAATAGAGGTGATTTCTCATTATGAAGAGCATCCATAGACATTTTTCTAAAATTGCCTATAAATACAAAGATTTAAGAACTACAGATTTAGAACCGATTTTGTGTATCAAAAAGAGACTGCAAAATTTGACTAAGATTGAAGCAGGGGATATCGGTTGTGGGGTAGGAGGATACGATGTAAAATTATATAACTATTTAGAAGAGAGGCTTTATCTCACTTGTATTGATGTGAATGACGATATGTTGAATCAACTTAGAAAGAATTTTAATAATGAACGCAAAGTTAACAATTTCAAAATAATAAAAGCAGTAGCAGAAAATTTACCATTACAGACCAATTCTTTGGATTGTATTTTCACCTTTAACACCATACACCATTTCAAACTTTTAGATTTTCTTAAAGAAGCATCTCGAGTTTTAAGAGATAATGGATACTTATTTATTTACACTCGTTTACAAAGTCAGAACAAAAGAAATATATGGGGGAGATTTTTCCCTAAGTTCCATGAAAAAGAAAAACGGCTCCATAAACTAAATAAATTGAAAGATAGCTTAAATAAAATGCCAATGCTGGAATTGGAATCCATTGAATACTTCAAATATACGCGAATTGCTGGATTAGAATGGCTCTTAACACAAGCAGTGAACCACCATTACTCTACATTTTGTTTATATAATAAAAAAGAGTTTGAAGAAGCCTTAAAAGGGTTTCAGGAAAATATTGTTCGCAATTTTAAAAATACCAACAGGATCATATGGGATGATGAGAACATAATGTTTATCATTATAAAGAATGTTTGATGGCTTTGGAAATTTTTAAGGGGATGCAGATGCCTATTAAAATAAAAGAGGTCAGCGCTGATATGCTTTCTCAGTATGCAGAAATCCCGATCGCATTCGAGGTTTCATCAGTGTTCCAGATCGATTTAATCAATGATGGACTTGGTGGTATCAAGCTGCGTGAGGAGAAGGTTGAACATCCATATATAAAGGATTATGATGATTGTGAGGAGAGTGAACGACCCAAACGATGGCCCAAGCGTTTTGACGTCAGTAACTGGGGGTTTTTTATCGCCTCAAATGAGAATCAACATGTTGGAGGAACGGTTGTAGCCTTTAACACATCTGGCGTGCATATGTTGGCTGGTCGTAAAGACCTTGCAGTGTTATGGGATATCCGTGTACATCCTGATTTCAGGCGCTCTGGAATTGGGACAAGGCTATTTGCTTACGCAGCAAACTGGTCTAAAGAACGAGTGTGCAAGCAGCTGAAGATTGAAACCCAAAATGTGAATGTGCCAGCCTGTCGATTTTACGCAAAACAGGGTTGTCGACTGGGTGAAATAAACCGCTATGCATATGCCGGACATCCCAAGGTCGGACACGAGATTATGCTCATCTGGTATCTCGATCTATGATACCTTAAGTTGACTCGGGCTTTACTTTTCTGTATAATAGCATGTGATAAAATGTAGTCCTCTTAAGCCTCTTTCTTTAGGCATTTATTTGTCTTTAGGTGTTTAGGAATTTAGGTATTTGATTTATTAAAGGAGGTATTATGAATAAATGTGGTCTATTTCAAAAGGTCTCAATGGTTTTGTTTGTGACCCTAATCATTGGCTGTGTTGCTCAGGCAGAGGCACAGGGAAATGATTGTCCAATCCGTTTTGCAGTTATTGGTGACCGTACTGGCGGGCATACACCTGGAATCTACGGTCAAATCGTCAAGGAGATTGAAAGATTAAAACCAGATTTTGTTATGACTGTTGGCGATATGATTGAAGGATACACAGAAGATACTACTGTAGTGAATAAAGAATGGAAAGAATACAAATCATTATTAACTCCGCTTACAGCACCAATCTATTTCACTCCTGGTAATCACGATATTTGGGATGATGCTTCTCTTGAGCTATACGAAAATCATATTGGAAAACCATATTATTCTTTTGATATTAAAAACTTGCATTTTATAATCCTTGATAATAGTTGCTGGGAATCAAGCGAAGAACTTTCTGAAAAACAGATCGATTGGCTGATTAGCGATTTAGAAAAGCATAAAAAAGCCGCTTATACTTTTGTCTTTTATCACAAGCCTTTCTGGTATGAGACAACAGCGGAAGACAAAAACGATACTCTGCACAGTCTGCTTCGTAATTTTGGTGTTGATGCAGTATTTACCGGGCATTACCATATTTATTTTGGTGGTGAATATGATGAGATTATCTACACTGGTGTTGGAAGCTCGGGTGGTGGCTGTGATCCAGGGCCGACTGGTTTAGAATACCATTTTGCCTGGGTGACTGTTGATAAGAAAGGGATTTCAATAGCACTGATAAAAATGGGTGGAGTATTGCCATGGGATGAGGTAACAGCATCAGACCTGAAATTTATCGATAAAATATATCTTGTAGGTATTGATTTTGAAAAACCAGTATTTGTAAAAGAAGACCTTACTGTTGCAGATACTAAACTTGTGATAGAATTTAATAATCTCAGCCCTGATTTTGAACTCGAGGATACATTGCATTGGGAAATACCAGAGGGATGGTTTGTTGAGCCAGAGAGTTTGTTTTTAAAAATTAAACCAGGAGAAAGCCGCACTGTTGAATTCAAAGTTAAGAGTGAAGCAAAGCTCTATCCTGTTCCAGTTTTGTCCGCGCACTTTCCTTATGCTCAAGGAAAAAATTATGAGCTTGAAAAGGATTTACGTATTGCTCGTGAGGCATATTGTTATAGAGCAAAGACCCCTCCTGTGATTGATGGTGAGATATCTGAACCCGTGTGGAAGAATCCTGTTTCGCTGCTCTTTTCACCTGATGGAAATCCAATGTCCATTGATCCTGTGAATTTCTACTTTTTGTATGATGAGAAAAATATCTATATTGCTGCCTATTGCAAAGATTTAAAAATTGATTCTATTATTGCTGGTGTAACAGACCATGATGGTGCAGTTTATGCTGAAGATTGTGTGGGTTATTTTTTCCAACCTGATATAGGAAAAGGTTTGGTTTATCAAGTTTACTTTAATCCACTTGGAGCGGTCTTTGACCAGAAGATATTAGTGAGTCCTGAGGCAGGATTTGATGCTGAAAGAACCTGGAACGGCACTTATGAAGTAAAAAGTATAAAAGGCAGTGATTTCTGGAGTATTGAGGCGCGCATTCCTCTTAGTCAGTTTGAGATAGCAATTAAACCAGGCCAGAAATGGGGACTGAATTTCAGGCGTAAACAGAAAAGATTTAATAGTTCAGCTGACTGGCAAGTCCCAATAACTTATGACCCGGAAACATACGGGTTTCTGATCATGAAATAATCGGATTAAAAAAAGGAATCAGTAATATGAAACAAATGACGAGACTAATTGTGAATTGTTTTTTAATAATTATTTGGTTGATACCGTTTGCAGCACAGGCACAGAGCGTACAAGATACTTTGTGGCAGAAAGCTCTTATTATAGCTGAGGCAAACCAGGATTTTGTACCTGGTTTTATGATTATGCGTATGGAAGAGTTGGATAAAAATGGCAAAGTCAAAAGTATCACGGAAACATGGACGCGGTTGACTTTAGGAGAGAATGGTGAATTAGAGTATGATACAATTAAGATATTGAAAGATGGTGAGGATGTTACGAATGAACCGAAGAAGTCGGGTAAATCTGAATCAGTTAGTGTAAAGGCGAATCCGTTTGATCCTGATGTCCAGGATGATGTATCTGTGAATCGTACAGATCGGCAAGAAGTGATTAATGACAAGCAGTGTGTTATCTATGAATTTGTTCAGAAAACAGAAGACGAAAAAGAAGATGAAAAAGTGTTAAGCGGCACAGCGTGGCTGGAAAAGGAAACCGGAGTTCCTGTGCAAATACAGTTCAAAACAGATCCCTTACCAAAACATACTAAACGTATGCTGACCACAATGTGCTATGAATTTATTCCTGAGGAATCGTGGCATTTGAAAGAGATGATAATGGAAGCAACTGCTGGTTTTCTCTGGATTAAAAAGCATTTTCGCGTCACTGTGAATTTCAGCGAACATTGGAAAAAGCCTGAAGATTGAAAAAAATAGTCAAGGAGTACATAAATGGAGGATGAGATAAAATTTTTCACAAATTTTTCACAGAAATATATATAATGAATTAGGTTAAAACTATGAAATTACTGAAGATTATTGTAAAGGCAATATTTATACTTTCAATATCATTGATAGTGTATTTACAGCCTGGCTGCAAAGATTCCAGTGAATATGAACCACCCGAAGATACTTTATTAATACCTCCAGATCCACCACAACTTATTTCTCCAATTAACGGTTTCGTCATCATGTTCGAATCCGTTGCGCCTGACACGTACTATGAACTCAAATGGACAAAGGTTGAACAAGCGGAAGGCTATCAAATGGAATTCACAACTGACGCCTTTCCTCCATTAATGGTGGAATTTGAAACCAATGTCTGTACGATATGGATATATGATGATACTGCAGGCAGACTCTACGATTATTATTGGCGTGTCAGAGCAAACTCTTCAGCATGGGAGTGGTTTACAGAGTGGTCTGAGCAATGGTCTTATGAGACACGAATGCGACCTAATGGACCTCAACCCCTGCATCCACCAAATGATACCACAATCTATGTTGATTCACTCCCCATTGAAATTGATGTTCAGTGGGATACTATACAGGACGAAGAATTCTATCAAGTGATGATTTTTGAGGATTCCTCAATATATGATTTAGTTACTGTCAATAGCAATTCTTATGTGGTATTCGTTTACGATACAGCGCAATATAGCTGGCAGGTAAGGGCGGGGAGTTCGTTATGGCAGTATTATTCGTATTGGTCAAATTTATGGTATTTTCGTGTGCGTTACAACAACTGATTTTTCCAGTTTTTAAGAGGGAAATGGGGTCAAATCAATAACGACAGATGATAGATATTAGATACTAGATGTTAGTGGAAAATTATGCTTGAGGCGGTAAGTTTGTAATTGAAATAAAGAAGTCTGGAATACCCTCTTGACAGAGTTAAATTTACCAATAAACTCTTTATATACTAATAAATGTTTTCAATTAATCGAAAGGAGGAAAAAATCAATGTTACGAGATTACCCAAAAGAAGTTATCTTGAAAAGTGGAGAAAAAGTCATTCTCCGTCCTATGGTCAAGGAAGATGAGCAGAAATTACTTGAATTCTTCTTAAGACTTCCTGAAGAAGATAGGCTGTTCTTAAAAAATGATGTCACAGACCCCAAGGTTATTGAGTCATGGGCCCGCAATCTAAACTACGAACATGTGATTCCAATATTAGCGGAAATAGGTGGCAGGATTATAGGTGATGCCACATTACATAAAAGAACTACAGAAGAGCCCCCAACTATAGGAGAGATTCGTATTGTGACGGATAGGGACTTTCGGCGCCGCGGATTAGGTACCATGTTAGCAAAGGAGGTCTATTATCTGGCACTAAGTTTAAAATTGAACAAACTTGTTGCAGAGATAGTTGAAGACCGGCATGCAGTGATAAAAACATTTAAATCTCTTGGCTTTCGACATGAAACAACTTTAAAAGATCGAGCAATTGATCTTCATGGGATAAAACACAATCTTGTTGTAATGACCGAAGATGTTGATGCTTTATGGAAAACGATCGAGGACCTCATACACAAGGACACTGCACATTATTCAAGAGAATAGGTACTTATTTGAAGATTTGGGTTCAGCCCTTTACTAAGACATGGAGACAAGGTGACACGGTGATGCGGAGACATGTTTTAAGGCAGGAGAAGGCAGAAAAAGCGGAAGATGGCTATTATGGTAGGAATTGAAGGAACGCTGCGCTGAATGATAACAATGGCAGGCAGATGAGATCAAATCAATTCTGGTTACTCTGGTTTATTTGGTTTATTTAGTTTTCCTTCTGTTCTTT
>JAGMEL010000144.1 GCA_023128195.1 Caldifarciminota bacterium
AATTTCCTACGGTCTACTTTTGATCTTCGTTCTTTTCCAGAACGACGCTCTTTTTTTCTCATAAAATTTTTCTCTCCTTTCAATCAAACACACCGAAATATAGAATAGCCTATGATCCGTAATTCAATACTCTAACTATATTATATACCATAAAAATAATAAATTGTCAAGAAATATTTCAGGGAGAGGGTGTCATTATTTTTAACTATCCTCTTCATTAAAGATAAGAGGATATGAAAAAAATTAACAAAAGCAATGCACTTTAGAACAGGATTGACATCACTTGTGATGTCAATGACACCGCAAGCGGTGTCACTCCGAGGTTTTTTTCGTCTAAACAATGTGTCCAAGTTTCTGACAGGATAACTTGACTTTTGATTGAATTTCAAATATACTTTAGAATTGATGATGAACAAAAAATTATTGTTGATAAACCCGGTTAATCCCCGACGAACAGGGCTAACAGTAAACCCAAGTTCGCGTTTTCAACCATTGGGATTAGGAATTATTGCGGCATTGACTCCTGATAACTGGGATATAGAAATAATTGATGAGAATTTTGAGAGCTTTGAATACAAAGATGCAGATCTGGTTGGTTTGACTGCCTTTACTGCGGCGGCTAACAGGGCTTATGAAATTGCCAATTTCTATAGAAAGAAGGGCATATTGACAGTATTGGGTGGAATACATGCCTCAATGCTGCCCGAAGAAGCTCTCAAATATGTAGATAGTGTAATCATTGGTGAGGTGGAAAGTGTTTGGACTAGAATTATCGCTGATTTTGAAGCAGGCAAGATGAAAAGACATTACCGAGGAGAATGGTTAGATCTAAAATTAATGCCTAAACCGCGCCGTGAATTTTTCCACCCTGGCTACCGGTTCGGTTCAATTCAGACTTCACGTGGTTGTCCAATGGACTGTGAGTTTTGTTCTGTTACTGCATTTAACGGTTACAGATACCGGCAGCGACCCGTAGAAAATGTCTTAGATGAACTGGAGACCATCCAAAAGAAAATGGTCTTTTTTGTGGATGACAATATAATTGGTTATGGTAAACAGTCTGCAGAACGCGCCATTGCTTTATTCAAAGGGATGATAAAACGCGGAATCAAAAAGGATTGGTTTTGTCAGGCATCGATTAATTTTGCCGATAATGAACAGGTTCTAAAGTATGCTGCAAAAAGCGGCTGCAGGATGGTTTTTTTAGGAGTAGAAGCAGAGAAGATTGATGCTTTAAAAGCAGTTAACAAAAAGTTAAATGTGAAGTTAGGGACAGATACCTATAAAAAGGCTTTTCAGCGTATAAACCGATATGGTATTGCAGTCCTTGGAGCTTTTATTTATGGGATTGATGGTGATACTGCTGAGGATCTACATCACCGAACCACCTATATCCTTAAAAGTGGGGTTGATGTAATGCAAACAACATATCTTACGCCCTTACCAGGAACACGGTTATTTAGTAAACTGCAGGATGAGGAACGGCTGCTTTATAAGAACTTCCCAGAAGACTGGGATCATTATGATATGACGGAAGTTATACACAAACCGCTCTTAATGGAACCGCAGGAACTTACACACGCAATGAACGAGAGTAACCAACGGTTATATAATAGGTTATCTATCTGGCGTAAGTTCGCTAAGACATGGGGTGCTACCCGGAGCTTCACTACTGCTATGTGGGCATATAGTTCTAATATCAACTACCGCAATGTAGCACTGGGTCAGCACCAGGGGATGTAGATATGTTAAAAAGGGAGAAATTAAATGTTTCATAACATCCCGGAAGCAATTAAAAAAAGAATGAATTATTTGGAATTTCTGAATGAAAAACAGAGATTAGATGGAACGCCTCCTGAGCAGAGGCTTCGGCAGGTGCCTCGCGAAACTGGTAAATTTTTAGGATTACTCGCTGCAAGTGCTCCGGATGGCACTTATCTGGAAATAGGTACAAGTGCTGGTTATTCTACGCTCTGGTTGGCATTAGCATGTAGAGCACTGAACCGTAAACTCGTGACCTTTGAGATACTCGAAGAAAAAGTCCGTTTAGCTAAACAGACATTCAGTGAAGCTGGAATAGAGGATATTGTAGAACTTATCTACGGAGATGCCAGGGACTATCTACAAAACTACAAAAATATTTCGTTTTGTTTTCTTGATGCTGAAAAAGAAGTTTATGCTGATTGTTATGAAAAAGTTGTTCCTAATATGATAAGTGGAGGGTTATTAGTCGCTGATAATGCCCTAAGCCATAAAGAAATCTTGACACCGATGATTGAAAGAGTATTAAATGATGGCAGGGTTGATGCCTTGGTTGTGCCGATTGGGAATGGCGAGTTGGTTTGTAGAAAATTGTGAATAAGGATAAATAAATACCTAGAAATCCCTGCCTGAGGCAGGCAGACAAAATGCCTAAACCCCGTTAGATG
>JAGMEL010000145.1 GCA_023128195.1 Caldifarciminota bacterium
AGATCGTGAAACTGAACTTTCACGAAGAATAGAGAGTCAAATAATATTATCGAAATTGAGATTTTTTTACCACTTTTCAGCAAAGAGAACTTTAAAGAAAAAAAATTATGATTTTTTTGATTCTGTATATAATATTGGATAAATGAATGCAACAATAATAACAAACCCAAGTAATAATGGTATTGAAACTATAATTGGGAAGAGATTATCTCCATCAGAATTGAGTATAAGCGATGCTGGAATGGAAAGGATTATTGGAATCATCTCTCCGATTATTCCTAAAATAATAAGCCATTTTCGTGATAGTTTTTCAATTAAAAAACTAATTATTGCAAACAAAACAACTATTCGAAAGATATAGAATTGCGCATAATATTGAAAAGGTACTAAATATCTGAAAGAATAATAAGATGAATCTTCCCAAAGCATTGCTACAATTGAATTTGGACCGGGACCTAAATCTATATGGTATCCATATGGAGCATATAGAATGATTAGGATAGAAATAATGATAAAAAAGAGAATTATCAAATTTTTTCTTTTAAGCGTCATGATTGAAAGTAAGATAGTAAATTTATAAATCTATTTCCCTAAAAAATGAATATAATAAAAATGGGTAATTCTTAGCCTCATTGGGGGAGCTTTAATGACTTTAACTTCCACACTTTTTCATATATTCCTATATATTATCTCAGTATTGTTCCTAGTCATACTTAAAGCTATTCTTTTAAAAAGTGTTTTATGATGAGATAAATATAGTAATTATCTTCTCTTAATTGAACTAAGATCTATGCTTCAAGAATATCTCCAAGTACAATTTCCTTTTCTTTTGAAAAACGTTTCTTTGTTACTCCATGAAGCGACCAAAATCCTACCACGGAAATGAAAGATAGAATACCTGCGATATACCAAACCCAATTTGGTCCTATATTATCCATGATAAGTCCAGCAACTAAAACACCAAATAAACTAGGGATCGCCCAGTGGAAGCCAAACACTGCCATATACCGTCCTCGTTTATCTTCAGGAGCAAAAAATGCCACCGCAGTTTGTTGAATAGGTGTCACAATCATCTCCCCTATCGTGATAATTATCATAGCGATAAAGAATAGGTAAACCTCAGAAATAAAACCGTACATACCAAACCCAACTACATAAAACAGTGCTCCTATGGCTATTACCTTCATGGGAGCAAATTTTGAAATCCTCTTCGTTATCCAAAATTGGAACACCACCACCATTGCTGCGTTCATGCTCAACAATAACCCAAAACCCTGCGGGGGGAATCCATGAACATCCCGTAGGAATACAGATAGAGTACTATTCATTTGCATATAAACAAGAACCATTATGGCAGAAACGGAAAGAAAAAGGATAAAAACTCCATCTTTCAGAACCTCTTTGTATCCAACTATAGTGCTTATAAAAGATTCTTCCGGTTTGTCTTCTGGTTTTTCAGGTTTTGTTTCTGGAATGACAAAAAATACAATAATAGCTGTAATAAGGCTGCTTACAGCATCGGATAGGAACAGCCACATATAAGATTGGGTCGCTAAAAACCCACCAAGGAGAGGACCAGCTGTTACCGCAAGATTCATTGCAATTCGCATTATCCCAAATCCTTCCGCTTGTTTCTCGCCTGGAAGTAAATCCACAACCATTGCTTGTCGTGCTGGCCCCCCTATATCACCAACCAAACCTAAAATTCCCGCAAGAATGTAAAAAACATTCAGATCGTCCACTAACCCCATGAAGATACTGCCTATCCCACTTACGACCAAACCTATTAGGATCATTACGCGACGTCCATATTTATCGGCTAACACACCTCCGATCATGCTACCCAATATATTTCCAGCTGCAAACACTGCAAATAGGAATCCCACTTGAGTCATCCCCACCCCAAAACGCTCGGTGATGTAGAGCGCAAAAAAAGGATATAACACAAAACCCCCTAACATGTCAATGAAAGAGGCGAGTACCAGCACTTTGAATGCACTGGGATATCCTTTATAGGCAATCTTTATTTTTCCTAACATAAGTATTTCATATTCTTAATAGTGTAATTTTCTAAGACACACTTTATTAGATTTTAAAAGGAGCACATCCAAAAAAGTTATTCAAAATTGGGATATTGATTGTAAATTTGATGAAAAAATCATATTTCTTGCACTTCTTCAACGAGTAATTCCTTTTCTTTTGAAAATCGAGCTTTTGTAATTCCATGAAGTAGCCAGAATCCTATCGCTGCAAAGAGTGATAAAATACCTGCGATATACCAAACCCAATTTGGTCCTATATTCTCCCAGATAAGTCCAGCAACTAAAATCGCAAATAAATTAGGGATCGCCCAGTGGAAGCCAAACACTGCCATATACCGTCCTCGTTTATCTTCAGGAGCAAAAAATGCAGCTGCAGTTTGTCCAATAGGCATCTCAATCATTTCTCCAATAGTAATAATTGCCATTGCGATGAAAAATAAGTATGTATCAGAAATAAAGCCGTACATACCGAATCCCACCATGTAAAACAATGTTCCTATAGCCATCACTTTCATAGGAGAATATTTTGACATTTTCTTAGTTAACCATAATTGAAATACCACCACCATCACCGCGTTCATACTTAACAAAAAACCAAAATACAGCGTAGGAAATCCATGGACATCACGCAAAAATACAGACAAAGTGGCGTTCATTTGCATATATACAATCACCGTTAGAGCAGACACAGAGAGAAACAACATATATCTCCAATCTTTTAAAACTTCTTTGTATCCAATCACGGTTTTCACAACTGTTTCTTCTGTTTCGCCTTCTTTTTTTTCAGGTTTCGTTTCTGGAATGACAAAAAATACAATAATACCTGTAATTAAGCTACTTACAGCATCTCCAATAAATAAAAACAGATAAGATTGAGTCGCTATAATTCCACCAAAGATAGGACCGACCACTGCTGAAAGATTAACAGCCACCCGTAGAATCCCAAATCCCTCTGCTTGTTTCTCTTTGGGAAGCAAATCTGCTACCATTGCTTGTCTCGCAGGACCTCCAAAATTCCCCATTAAACCCATAAACGCAGCGAGGATGTAAAAAATATTCAAATCGTCGACTAATCCCATGAAGATGCTGCTTACACCGCTAGAAATCAGGCCAACAAGTAGCATAGCTCGACGGCCATATTTATCGGCTAATGCGCCCCCGATTATACCCCCGATTATATTTCCTGCAGAGAACACTGCAAATAGGAGACCTACTTGGGTCATTCCTACATTAAAATGTGCGGTTACATATAATGCAAAAAAAGGAAATAATAAAAAAAACCCCAATCTGTCAATGAAAGTGGAGAGGACTAACACTTTAAACGCATTAGGATATTCTTTATAACTATTTTTAATTTTTGTAAGCATAATTAGATCACAAATTTACGATTTCAACAATATATTACAAAGTAATATTCTCTTTTCTTTAAAAATC
>JAGMEL010000146.1 GCA_023128195.1 Caldifarciminota bacterium
GATACATAAATATAAAAGTATTTTAATGAATAGAAATTAGGATTTACCGCGCCCTTTATAAAAAGAGCGGGGTTTAGCCGAACATAGTGAGGTAAATGAGAACTAGATTTGTCTGCCAAAATTGTGGTGCATCATCACTAAAATGGTTGGGAAGATGTCCTGCCTGTAGTGAGTACAATACAATGGTTGAGGAAATCGTTGAAAAAAAGATATCACGAAAGAAATCCAGACTATTAATACCGCAGCATTTATCGGAGATTCCGTTCTCAAAAGAGGGACGTTGTACTATTGGTATTTCTGAATTGGACCGTGTACTTGGTGGAGGTTTTGTAAAAGGCTCTTTAATTTTACTCGGTGGTGATCCAGGTATTGGTAAGTCTACATTGATGCTACAAATATCTGGTCTTGTAGCTGGTTTGGGCAGAAAGGTTTTTTATGTAAATGGTGAAGAATCTGCTTATCAGATTCGTATGAGGGCTGAACGTCTTGGCATTGACGGGACAGGAATCGATGTTCTTTCGTCAACTGAGCTTGAATCAGTTTTTGAGTGTGCAGAGGAAAATAAGCCTGACTTTATGATTATCGATTCAATTCAAACAATATATAAATCTCAATTGACATCAGCCCCGGGTAGTGTTGCCCAGGTGAGGGAGTGTGGTGCTGATTTAATGAGGTTTGCAAAGGAAACTAGTATTACAATTGTTATCATTGGTCATGTGACAAAATATGGTGTGATCGCAGGACCAAAGACCTTAGAACATATTGTTGATACAGTTTTATATTTTGAAGGCGATAAAAATCAACAGTACAGGATAATAAGGGCAATAAAGAATAGATTTGGTTCAACTAATGAAATAGGTGTATTTGAGATGACTGAATCAGGGTTAAAAGAGGTTATTAATCCGTCAAATCTGTTCATATCTGATTCGAAAAATTCAGGTTCCGCAATCATTTCAATAATTGAAGGATCAAGACCATTGCTCGTTGAGGTGCAGGCACTGACGAGTCCGACTTTTTTCAATTATCCTCAACGTGTAGCAACTGGCATAGATTATAAAAGACTTTCCTTACTTCTTGCAGTACTAGAACGTCGGGTAGGAATTAGTGTATATGGATTTGATTGTTTTGTGAATGTAGTAGGCGGAATAAAGGTGTTTGAAACATCGAGTGATTTGGGCATTATTCTTGCTATCGCTTCGTCGATTAAGAATAAACCTATAGAAAAGGGAACAATTACAATAGGCGAAGTTGGTTTGGGTGGAGAGGTTAGACCAGTATATGGCATAGTGTCCAGGTTAAAAGAAGCTGAGAATATGGGATTTAAAACTGCAATCATACCTCGTAAACATTCATCACTTAAGAACATTAAAATGGATATTATTGGTGTTGATGATGCGAGAGAAGCCGTTAGGATTACATTAGGTGATAAGAAGCAAGGGTAGTCATGTTTAATTACACAAATTCTAAATCCGAAGCACTACCCAGCACTTCTTTGAAAAGTGCTGGGCAAATTACCAAAACGACAACTCCAAAACAAACTATGTTGGTTTTGAACATTTGGATTTGAGATTTAGATATTGTTTAGGATTTAGATATTAGAGTTTAGAATTTAGCCTAACGTAGTGAGGCTTATTCCCAGGAGGAAATATGGTTTTCTTTAAGCGCGCAAATAGATTTGTTTTAGATTCGTCAAGTATAATAGACGGAAGAGTTATTTATTTATTTGAAAGGAAGTTTTTTGAGGGGAAAATAATTATTCCGGTATTAGTGAGATCTATTGTGAGAAGATATATCGGCAATAAGGGTGAGAGGGCGATAAACATTTTGAAAAGAAATGCAACTGTCGATTTTGTTAAGGAAAAAGGTAATGGATTGGTTGAAGAGGTTTGTGTTTTAAAGGTTGCACAGAAAAGTCGTGCAAAGCTTTTTACAATATCAGATGAAGTATGCCGACATGCAAAATCCTATCCCCATGTAAGTATTATTGATATTAGAGATCTCTATCGCGTTTTAACCCCTATTTTTACACCGAGTAAGTTGATTTCTGTAAGGGTATTAAAGAGGGGAATGAATCACACTGAGGGAGTGGGGTATATCGAGGGAGTTAAGATCGTCGTTGAAAATGGTGCGAAATGTATCAATCAAACAGTTACTGCACGGGTGACAACGATGTTATCTTTCGAGACTGGAAATTTAGTTTTCTGTACGTTGGAAGACAAAAAGGACGATAAATCTCTGATATTAGCAAGAAATTAGAGAATTTGAGGGTAATGCAAATGGAATATCTTGATGAATTACTGAAAAAACTTACTCTGGCAACAGGGGTTGGTTATTCAGGTGATATTAAAGATGTGATTTTGCAAGAGTTACAAAAATATCATATCGATGCAAGTATCGAACAGGATGGTAGTGTATATGGCTACTTGAAGGGTCAAAAGGATATTGGGATTATGATAGCCTGTCATATTGACGAAATTGGATTTATGGCAAGTTCTATCGATGATGCAGGTCGTATCAGTATTAGTGGAGTTGGTGGTGTTGATGTTCGTATACTTCCGGGCCAGGAAGTAATTGTTCATGGCAAAAAGAAGCTAAGGGGGTATATTGGTGCTAAACCTCCTCATTTGACTACCAGAGAAGAACGTAAGAAAGTTTTGCCTATTGAAAAATTATTCGTTGATACAGGATTTAATCCGGGTGAAGTAAAAAAGTTAGTTAAAGTTGGCGACTGTATATCGTTTTTAGGAACATATGAAAAACTCCAAGGGGATTTGCGTACTGTAAAGGCTCTTGATAATCGTGCAAGTGTTGCCTGTGGTTTGCTTGCATTAAGAGAGATGTTGCAAATGGAACGTTCGTATGGTCTACATTTTGTAGCTACAAGTCAGGAGGAATACACAGGTCTTGGTGCAATAATTCATTCTTATAAATTGCCCATACATTATGCAATCGTGGTTGATGTTAGTCACGCAGAGCATCCGGATTTGAAAGATTATGAATATTTTCCTTTGAATAACGGACCGGTGATTAGCCGGGGTGCAGTGATACCAGAAAAATTGAGCGATTTGCTTATTGAAGCGGCAAAGGAATTGGAAATATCCTTTCAAATTGAACCTCTCCCGATGCGTTCAGGTACTGATGCCGATGATATTGCTTTTAACCGAGAAGGTATTCCAACCTGTGTTATTGGTATTCCATTGAGATATATGCATACACCAATTGAAGTTGTTTCCCTGAAGGACATAGATAGAACCAAACGGCTTATTATTAACTTTATAAAAAGATTGGAAAAAAGTAAACAGTAGTCAGTATATTGACATATAGTAAATTTTAGGTATAATGAAAAAGTTTTATTAAGTAACCGAACGAGGTGAAGTTATCTTATTTAATTTAAATACAAAAGGAGGTTAATTTAATATGCCTGAGAAAGATAATAATATTATGGATAAAATTGCCGCGTCAAATAAATCTGTTGTTACGGGAATTGATGAAAAGGATATTGAACATTGGATTACAATATCTATTCTGGGAAGCGAACATAAGGTCCCGGCAGGTCTTACGATCATGCAGGCAATGGAGTTTGCCGGCTATAGATTTATCAGGTCATGCGGCTGCAGGGCTGGATTCTGTGGTGCTTGTACAACTGTTTACAGGATAGAGGGAGATTATCGTTTGAAGACTGCAATGGCATGTCAGACCAGGGTAGAGGATGGTATGTATTTAACCCAGATTCCGTTTACTCCAGCTGAAAGAGCAACTTATGATATAAATAAACTTTCTCCCGGCATTGAGGCATTTCTTACACATTACCCTGAGATGTTAAGGTGTTTGGGCTGTAATTCCTGCACAAAGGCATGCCCCCAGGATATTGATGTAATGGAATACATTGCTGCAGGCAAACGTGGGGATGTCGCGTTGATGGCTGAATTGTCATTTGATTGTATCCAGTGCGGTCTTTGTGCCATGAGATGTCCAGCAGAACTTGCACAATATAATTATGCACAACTGGCAAGAAGGTTGTATGGAAAATACGAAACTCCACTACCAGAACACCTTAAGAAAAGAGTTGAAGAAATTGAAAAAGGTAAATACAATGAGGAACTCGACAAGCTCACTAAAACCGGCACAGAGGAATTAAAAAAGATATATGTCGCCCGGGATATAGAAAAGGAATAAAAAAGGGGGAGAGAATGGCTGAATTAAAATTCATTGGTGGTTATCCAGAGTATATGAGAAAACTCATTGATGTAGTGCATAAAACGAGGACAAAGAGAAAAGATTATACACCAAAGGCAATGACCATGAAAGAGCGGGATGAGGTTTTAAAGATTCATCCAGATTATGCGCCGGGTGGTAAGCGGGCACTGTCTATTGGTCTTAATAAAGGTGACATGACACCGAATGAAGTAGCAGATTTGATTGAAGCATACCCGTTGATTCAAGGTAATGAGGTGCATTTAACGAAACCCGACTATACTGTTGATCTTCTTATAATTGGAGGTGGTCTTGCAGGAACAAGTGCTGCGGTTTGGGCAAATGATAAGGGTATTGCAAAGGATAAAATACTTCTCGTTAATAAATTGAGACATGGTGATGCAAATTCGATAATGGCAGAAGGTGGCACCCAGGCAGCAGACAGAGAAAATGATTCGCCGTCAAGACATTTTCTGGATGCAATAGGTGGTGGTCATTTTACAAATAAACCAGATGTATTAAGGAAACTTGTGGAAGATGCTCCTTTGATAATGAAGTGGCTCTGTGACCTGGGTGTAATGCTTGATAGAGAAGAAGATGGTACTTTTGTCGAGAAATCAGGTGGCGGAACATCAAGGAACAGAATGCATGCCTGTAAAGACTACACTGGGCTTGAAGAATTGAGGGTGATAAGAGATGACTTTAGAAACCGGGAAATCCACTATTTAGAATATAATCCAGTAATAGAATTCCTTACTGATGGTAACAGGGTAACCGGTGCTGTACTATATAATCTTGAAACTGGTGACTACAAGATTGTTCAGGCAAAGGCTACAATTCTGGCAACCGGTGGTTTTGGTAGGCTCCATGTTCGCGGGTTTCCAACAACCAATCATTATGGTGCAACCTGTGATGGTGTTGTTCTTGCTTATCGTGTTGGTGCTAAATTAAGAGATACTGATACAGTACAATATCATCCAACTGGTGCAGCATTTCCTCAACAGATAATAGGTTTGTTATTAACTGAGAAATTAAGGAGCATGGGTGCTCAGCCTGTTAACAAAAATGGTGAAGCATTTGTTTTTCCTCTTGAGCCGCGCGATGTTGAAGCCGCGAGTTTTATACAAGAATGTTATGTAAAGAACAAAGGTGTTGTCACACCAACAGGTATGCGCGGCGTGTGGCTTGATACTCCACTCATTGAACTTAAAAATGGCGAAGGTACTATAGAAAAATCGTTTCCCGGTATGTATCGAATGTTCAAGCGCTTTGATCTTGATATGCGTAAGGATCCGGTTTTAGTCTTTCCTACGCTTCACTATCAAAATGGTGGTGTTGAGTCTGATCCACAGGGAAAAACTAATGTCGATTGCCTCTGGGTCGCAGGTGAAGTTTCAGGCGGTGTACATGGCAAGAACAGACTTATGGGTAATTCAACACTTGACTGTCTTGTTTTTGGTAGAAGATCGGGTATTTCTGCAGCAGAATATTTAAAATCTGATGCAAAACACGGAAGATTGACATTGGACCATATGAAAAATTATGTTACAATGCTTAAACAGGCAGGCATAAATACTACAAGAAAAGCACCGATACTATTACCAGATTACCGTGGTAAGGCAGTTCTGGCAAGAATGATCGATGTGTTCTAATATGAGCCTCGCTACTGCTCGGCCAAATCATAATTTCAAAAATATAAATCCTAAACAATATCAAAATTCTAAATTCAAATGTTCAAAAATTAAATTGTTTTGGATTTTGTGCTTTGGTAATTTGTATTTGTTTAGAGTTTAGTATTTGGGATTTAGAGTTTGCATAGGAATTTTAAAATCCTATGCATTAAAATACGGATAACAAATATATAATGTTTTGGGGCACACTAATGTGTGCCCCATTTTTTTTATCTTTTATCTGTAATCTGTTATCCCATATCCATCATCCGTTCAGGATTTTTTCCACTTCTTCTTTATCTACATCCATTACATAAGGAATATCAGAGATATTGGCTGCATCTTTTGTCAATGCTGCAATGTCATCCCGTGTAATGTATTTGAGGGCGAATTTTCGATTACCAGTCATCAACTGTTTAAGCCCTTGTGCAAGTCTCTCTATATAAGTATATACGCCCAACGCACCAGTAGGAACACGGTCAAAGTCTTTACCCAATTCTTTCTTTAGTTTGGATGCAGTTACAAATATCTCTTCCTTTTTTGAACCAAATCGTTCAATAAATACAGGTATTTCATCTTCGTCAATTTTTTTACCAATTGTCTTGCCGACCATTGCTGCACATAAGGGACCACGTGCCATGCCGACAATTTTTGTATACGGTGCACCGAGTGCTAATGCTTTAAATATTTGATCTTCAAAAGCCAAACCACCGGCAAAAGCAATATCTGGAACATACTCTCCTTTTTTAGCAAGCTTATCTGCATAGAAATAGGTGAGTGAGTGAATTTCTACAGGTGGCATACCCCATTCATTCATCATATGCCATGGACTCATACCAGTACCACCACCAGCGCCGTCAATAGTCAAAAGGTCTATTTTTGCTTTAGATGCGTATTTTACAGCACGGGCAAGGTCTGCTGGACGATAAGCGCCAGTCTTTAAGAATACATATTTGGCACCAGCATTACGTAGTTCTTCAGCTCTTTTAATGAATGATTCTTCTTCAACCATACCAATCCTGGAATGCCTTTCAAATTCTGAAAATGCCCTTTTTTCAAATGCCTTAATAACATCTGGGTCAAGTGGGTCTGGTAGCACAACATAGCCACGTTTTCTCAGTATCTGAGCTTTTTTAAGATCTTTAATCTTAACCTCACCACCTATATCCTTTGCACCCTGCCCCCATTTTAGCTCAACAGCTTCAACACCTAATTTTTGAATAGTATATTCTTGTACACCAAGTCTTGTATCTTCCACATTTGCCTGGACAATTATCATACCATAGCCGCCTCTTTGCCAGTCTTTATAGAGTTTTATGCGATTTTCCAGATCCGGCGCCTTTAGAATTTTGCCGTTTTTAATCTTACTGGTCATATCCATTGCGACAACATTTTCACCAATCGTTAACATTATACCGGATAGAGCTGCACCTATTGCCAGTCCTTCCCAGTTATTCTTAGCAATATTGGTTGAACCCAATCCTGGAATAACAACCGGGAATTTGACCTTAATACCTTTGTTCGCACCAATCTTTTGTTCTAAATTTACATTTGGAAAGATTGCCTTGTCAGGGTCTGCTTCAATACCAATGGCTCCAACAGCGGTTCCCATTATGTTAAAATGAGTGTAATCAACTGGATAGTTCTTTTCAGCAGCCGCAGTAATGATACCAAATGGCTGTGGGTATATGACCTCATGACCGCGGTACGCAGATTTGCCTATTTCACACATTCCAATACAGCCGTCTACACAAGTTGTACACATTCCGCTAAGCGGAACAATCGAATCTTCAGTTCTATTTTTTGTTAATGTTGCGGCTGACGCATTTATTTTTGATAAAGATGCCATATTTATCTCCTTTCTTTACAGATGACCGATGACAGTTATTGTATTCTTTCTGATATCTGTTACCTGCAATCTGTTATCTGTTAACAACATAAGGAAAACCCTTCTACAATATTACTGGAGACTGATTTCGATGATCGCCGTATTTGACTACCTTCTTCATACAGTTCGAGTTTTGGAAGATCCAATGACATTTTTTATGAATCTTCAACCCTAACTTATGTGCTTTTTGATATATCCTTAATTTTTTATATCCTGTTTGCTTCATAATCTATCTCCTATCTGTTATCCGTTATCTGCTATCTGATCCTCTTTTCTTCTTTTTTATTTGATCTGGTCTTCCTTCACAAGTGCCACAGTCGCCTGTTGTTCCCATCCAGCATTGGTAGTCATCATAGACATTAATGCAAGTAGGCTCAAGCGACAGGCAGGCATTGCAGACATCAGTCTGTGCATCTGGTCCCTGACATCTTAATTGACAGGCAGGGCAGATATACATACAACCACCACAGAGCCTGCAGACATCAGATTTAATATTGAATGGTGTCATAATCTTCTTTTTATAACCGCGTTCAACAAAGCCAATTGCACCGGATTGCATCTGCTCTTTACACATTCGAATACAAAGTCCACAAAGTATACAATCTTCGTGCCTTACTGGAAAACGAACTTTTCTGACATTAAATTTTGATGCCAAATCCTGGATTGTTTTTGAAGACGGGCATACAGATAAAAGTAATTCGATCATCATCTTACGTGCATTGATTACCCTTTTTGTGTTAGTTCTGACCTTGAGCCCTTGTTCAACTGGATATGTACATGAACTCACAAGTTTGGCATTTTCGCCTTCACCAATCTGTACAAGACACAGCCGGCATCCACCATAAGAAGATAATCCTTCATTATAACATAGGGTTGGAATCTCAATGCCGTAAAATTTGCATGCTTCTAAAATTGTTGAACCGTCTTCGACCTGCACTTCCAGTCCGTTCAATTTAAATGTTATCATTTTGACTCCTTTTTATTATCTTCTTTTTTTACCTCTAAGTCGCATCTCAGGCATCGTTTGGCTTCCTTTATTGCTGATTTTTTATCTAAACCCAAATCAACTTCTTTGAAATTTTTTCTTCGTTTTTCAGAACTAAGGTTTTTAGACTCCTGCCGTGAAACTTCCAATATTTCTTCGGCTTTTAATTTCCCTGGTTCTACGTATATTGATGGTCTGGTTACCTTATATCTAAATTCAATTTTTTCACCCCTTATGTATTTATCAATAGTCTCGGCGACCTTTTTGCCATCAGCCATTGCCTCAATAACTGTGCTTGGTCCACGTATTGCATCTCCACCTGCAAAAATTCCTGGGATATTTGTTGATAAAGTTTCATGGTCAACCACAAATGTGTTCCAGCCAGAAATGTCAAATTCATGCTTTTCTTCTAAACATGAGATATCGGGTTGTTCGCTAATTGCCTGAATTAGTGTGTCGAGTTCTACGACAAACTCTGAACCTTTGATTGGAATTGGTCGTCTGCGCCCACTTTTATCTACATCGCCAAGTTTCATTCTAATACATTCTATTCCAGCTACTTTATCATCCTTAGTAATAACATTGGTCGGGGTGGTTAAAAATTGAATATCAATACCTTCCTCAATTGCGCTGTCAACTTCTTCTTTGTAGGCTGGCATTTCTGTTTGGGTTCTTCGATATATAATTATAACTTTTTCAACACCAGGTAAACGATTTGCAGCTCTTGCGGCATCTACTGCAGAATTTCCACCGCCAATAACACCAACTACTTTTCCGACTTTCACCTTTTTACCAAGATGAAGTTGAGTAAGAAATTCCATCGATGGAACAACCCCTTTTGCATCTTCATTTGGGATTGCCAGTTTTATACTCTTGTGTGCACCAATAGCAATATATATGGCTTTGTAATCTTTGTCAAATAGATCTTTTGTAGTAAAATCACGCCCCAGTTTTTTATTTGTTTTTATCACCACCCCGGCATTTATAATTCGTGTAATATCTTCTTTTAAGACTGTTCTTGGTAGACGATATTCAGGAATACCGAGTCTAAGCATTCCACCTGTCATCGGTTCTGCTTCGAAGATTGTAGGGGCGTAGCCCTTCTGCGCCAAGGAATATGCTGCCATTAGACCGGATGGTCCAGAGCCGATAATCGCTACTTTTTTGCCGGTCAACTTTTTCTTTATTCGTTTTGTCTTTTTGCCATTGCCATGTTCAACTGCGAATCTCTTCAGGGCACGGATTGAAATAGGATCTCCGCCCTGGCCTGCACGACATTTTAATTCGCAAGGATGATGACACACACGAGAACATATACCTAAGAGTGGATTATCTTTAAGAATAATATTATACGCTTTCTTAAATTCACCTCGGGCAATATAGGCGATATATTGAGGAGCTTCAGTATCAATCGGGCATGTGTGTTGACAAGGGGAAGAGATTATTTCTTTACATACCACTGCTGGGCATGTTTTATATTTAATATGTGCTTCATACTCGTCTCTAAAATATCTGAGTGTGCTGAGAACCGGGTTTGCTGCAGATTGACCTAATCCACACATTGAGGCATCTCTTACTGCTTTAGCAAGTTCTTCAAGCAATTCAAGGTCTTCCATTGTGCCTTGTCCTTTTGTAATTTTATCAAGAATTTCCCACATACGTTGAGTGCCTTCTCGACAGGATAGACATTTCCCACACGACTCGTCCCGTAAAAAGTTCATAAAGTATTTTGCTACATCAACCATACAGGTATCCT
>JAGMEL010000147.1 GCA_023128195.1 Caldifarciminota bacterium
TCTTTAAGCTTTCATAATCTATTGGTAGATCTAAAAGATTGTTTGGAATACAACCGCCAGAAGGTCCTCCGGTCTGAACTGCCTTGAATCTCCTGTTTTTAGGTATACCACCGCCGATATCATAAATTATTTCTTTTAAAGTAATCCCCATTGGAACTTCAACAAGTCCTGTATTATTTATTTTACCGACAAGTGAGAATATCTTTGTTCCTTTACTACCTTCGGTACCCATCTCTGAAAACCATTTTGCACCTTTAAGAATAATCTGTGGTACATTTGCCCAGGTTTCAACATTATTAATATTTGTCGGCTTTTTGAAAAGACCTTTTTGCACAGGATAGGGTGGACGTTGTTTTGGCACACCAATTTTGCCTTCTATTGCTTCGAGCAATGATGTTTCTTCTCCTGAAACAAATGCGCCGGCTCCACGGATGACTTCAATAGAGAAATTAAATCCAGTGCCTAATATATCCTTGCCGAGTAACCCAATCCTTTCGGCTTGGTCTATTGCTATATTCAATCTTTTTAGAGCCAAAGGATACTCAGTACGAACATATATATAGCCCTTTTGAGCTCCTATTGCCTTTGCACCTATAATCATTCCTTCAATAACTGCATGTGGGTCTGCTTCTAATACACTTCGGTCCATAAACGCACCTGGGTCCCCTTCATCAGCATTACAGACAACATATTTTACATCTCCTTTTGCATTTCGACAAATTTCCCATTTTAAACCAGTGGGAAAACCTGCACCTCCACGTCCCCTTAGTCCTGATTCTTTAATTTCTTTAATAATCTTTTCCGGTGTTATCTTTGCTAATACTTTTTCAAGTGCCCTATATCCATCAAATGCGATATATTCATCGATATTCTCAGGGTCTAAACGGCCTCGATTTTTCAGTACAATTAACCGTTGGTGTTTGAAAAACCCGATATCCATCAACTTTGGAATAGGTTGTTCTTCTAATGGTGGTATATACATCAGTTTCTTTACCGGACGCCCTTTTAACAAATGTTCTCTAACGATAAGAGGTACGTCTTCTTTTTTTAATCCTACATAGAATATTCCTTCAGGTTGAACAACCATAGTGGGACCTCGTTCACAAAAGCCATTACAACCGGTTGAGATAACAGCAACCTCTTCCTGTAATTTTCTTTTGATAATTTCTTTTTCCAGAGCCTTCTTAATTTCAAATGAACCAGCCGCCACACATCCGGTTCCTGCACAAACAAGTAAATGCATTCGATGCTGTTTCAAATCAACCTCCTTGCTTGACAGATTACAGATATGAGATAACAGATGACAGCCATTTTTTTTCTGGTATCTGTCATCCGTGATATGTTATCTCTCATCTGGTATCGGTTATCTGTCATCTGTTAATGCGTTCTTTCACTCCCGATCGCGAGGGCATAATCATTTATAATATTACCTTTTATGATATGTACATTCAATATCTTTTTGATTTTTTCTGCAGTTAGATCTACATATTTTACTGGTGGTTTATCTTTTATTTCGACGGTTGCCATTGGTTCACGACTGCAAAGTCCGGCACAGCCTGATGTTGTCACAATTACATCGTTTAATTTCTTTTTTTCTATCTCTTTTAATAAGGCAGATAATATTTCACGGGCACCGGCTGCAATGCCGCAGGTTCCCATATGGACTGTAATTTTTGCCCTTGCTTTACCCTGCCTTAAATTTGCTGTTCTTCTTACCTTTTCTCTTATTTTTTCTAAATCACCAATTTTCAGTTTCTTCATTTTCACTCCTTTCAATTGCAGATGACTGATATGAGATGACAGATGACAGCCATTTTTTTCTGGTATCTGTCATCCGTGATCTGTTATCTATCTTCTGATATCGGTTATCTGCTATCAATAAGTTATTGGATTGTATCTGGTATTTCAAATCATTGTTCCTATTCTTTTTAATTCTTTAATGATATTTTTCCTTAAGATATTCAAGACTTCTGCATTGTTGATTGGTACATCATTTAATTCATTTTTTATAATTTTTGTATCAAAAACAAAATTTTTGCTATTTTTGTGATGTTCGTAAATAAAATCAACTTTCATTCCTTTACCTGCAATTAAAACAATGATTGTTTCTGCCATATTGCCGATTGGTTTACGGTCAATATGGTCATGCACGAATTTGGCAGTGACTGTAGTTCCTTTCCCTTTTTTTGATTTAATATTAAAATCACCTTCTGCTTCTTTGGCAGCCTGTGCCAGCATGGAAAGACCCAAGCCGACTCTTCTTGTTTTTTTTGTAGTGTAAAATGGGTCAAGCACTTTGGCTATAGTATTTTTATCCATTCCTTTACCATTATCTTTAATTTTCAGCACGAGTAGATTTTGTCTGATGTTCTCTTTGATAATAATTTCGATTTTCTTTGCGCCAGCATCAATAGAATTCTCAACAATATCAAGAATATGTAAAGAAAGATCCTGCATGATATTCCTCACTCCGTTCGTAATATCGCAGTATCGCTGTGTTTCTCGAAAAATCTCGAAACACGCTCGCAGGAGACGCAGGATCGCTTTGCTCGCAGTATCATCCGCCTTTGGCGGATTCGCCAAAAAACATTATTAGCGAGCCCTGTTAAACAATAGTTTCGATTAGATATCATATTTATTTCTGTTACATTATTTAATGAAGCAAGCCGAAGGCGATACTGCGAGTCCCGTAGGGACGATACTGCGAATGAAATGATACTGCGATTACTGCGTTTCATATGATTATTTTCCGTCCATCTCTATTTTCAAGTGCTTTTCTTATCTCATCTACTGTAGGTCCTTCGATTAGAAATGATGTAGTCACTTTGCCAATATCATGTAAAAAATGTGCATCCGATGAAAAAATTAATGGAAATTTTTTAATTTCCGGAAATTTATTCAAAGCATCATTTTGATTGGTTTTAGAAGAAATTTCCAGGGCGTCGAGCTCGAGATCCTTGGGAATAAAGCCTAACTGCCCAATAATACTGTATGCTTCGCGGTCAATATGACTGGCAATTGCCAGCCCCTCGAGTTCATGAATTTCATTAACCAATTCTTTTAAAGTCAATTTGGTTGCGCCAATTAACAGTCGTTTATTATAACCTTTTACCTCATCAAATTCATTGGCAATTATCTGTTCGCCAAATAGGTCTTCTTTATTTTCACCAGGAGTAAGGTTAGCATATACGATTTCCTGTAGATTTAAGACTCTTTTTACCTCATCAAAAAACGCGAGCAAATGAACCTCTTCGGTACTGGTGACTTCCATCCCAGCAAGGACTGTAATATTCTTATTTGACACCGCATTTTTCGCAGCCTGGATATTTTCTGCTGAATTATGGTCACATATCCCGATAATATCTAAATTCTTTGCTATTGCCTGTTCCACTATCCTCTTAGGTGACATCGTCAAATCGGCGCAGGGTGATAGACAGGTATGAATATGTAAATCCGCTTGAAAACATTTTAGCATTAACGCAATCCAGATACCCCTGATTCATATAACTTGCCGACAAGTTCAAACATAGGTAGGTCGCTTGTCATAATTGGCAGTCCTTCAGCTTCTGCTTTTTTTATGGTTTCTTGTTCTGGTTCTCTTCCATTAATAATTATGATACCGGCAAGCTCTTTTAATATAGCAACTGCAACAATATTCGGATGTCCTTGTAAAGTGATCCAGATGTCACCTTTTTTACTATGAGCCATTACATCACTTAAAAGGTCACCTGCATAACCTCCTTCAATTTCTCTGTCCAAGGAATTCTTACTACACTCAACTTTGAGATCAAAAGATTTCACGATGTCTGAGAGTTTAATTTTTCTTTTTTCCATAATTTTCCTTTCTTTTGTACTTTTTTGTTGTTAAATATATGCAATCTTTTAATTGGGCATCACCACGGACAATATCTTCAGCCAATGTTCTGCAATCTGGTGCACCACAAACACCACAATCTATGCCTGGAAGTTTTTCAATGATTTTTTCCTTCAATTTCATTTTTTTAATTGCCTTGCTTCTATTTTTATCGAGTGGGGCAAAAGGTTTTGGTTTTACTCCATGTTCAAAGGAGAAGAAATTATCTCTGTATAATTTCTTAACAAAATTGACATCTACCCTTTTTTTGCCGCCAAATGTTCTTATAAGTCTGAGAATATTACTTTTGGCAATGAATCTGTTTTCTACAGTTAGAGGCCCACCAAGACAGCCATCAGGGCAAATAAGGCATTCAAGGTATTCAATATCTTTTAATTTCCCTGATTCTACGTCTTCGAGAATTGTGATAGTATCATATAAACCTGATACTGAGACAGAATTAGAATATTTCAGACCTCTGATTTCACCACCAGGAATAGACCAGCCTATTCCAATGCCACTTATCCGAGTTTGTGTTTGCAGCATTAGCGGTCTTTTCTCTTTTTTTAGTTTCATCATTACCTTGTTGTAGATCTCGCGGATTGATAGTGCTCCGTCAAGATGTGATTTTTCCATAGTTTCTGGATGATTAATAGAAACCATTTTTGCTGAGCAAGGCGTGATGTGTATAATACCTATTTCTTGTTCAGGTATATTCTTTTCCTTTGATATCTCTTGTCTTAAATTTTTTGCTGCGATCTCTCGCGGTGGTTCAATGGGAATGATATGCTTGCACAGGCTTGGGAACAATCTCTGGATTAGCCTGACCACAACCGGACAGGTAGAAGAAATGATCGGTCGTGGCGATTTGTTTTCGTCAAGGTATTCTTCAATAGCAAGATTAATCATTTCACAAACTGATGCTTCATCGTAGACCTGGTCAAAGCCCATTTCCTTTAAAACCATAAGAATTTCATTAGGCATTATTTCATGACCGAACTGGGAGTATAATACTGGTGAAGGAAGGGCGATTTTATATTTAAATATATCAACCGCAGAGGGTTTTGTTGTGATCGGAACAATTGCATTATATGGACAGACCCTGAGACATTCACCACAATCAATACATCTTTGGTAAATAATTTTTGCCTTTTGGTTTCGAATCCTTATTGCTTTGGTTGGACATGCTTTCATACACGCCACACAGCCAATGCATTTCTTTTTATTGACTTTGATTGAATGGAGCGGACTTATTTCAGCCATTTTTTCCGTTCAAGTTGATAATAATTTCGAGTGCCGTGCCCTTTCCTACTTTAGAAGTAATTTTAAATACATCGGCATTCTTTTTTATATTTGGTAAACCCATTCCTGCACCAAATCCCATTTCCCTTATCTCTTCGGTTGCAGTGGAATATCCTGGCCGCATTGCTAAATCAATATTCTCTATACCCTGACCCATATCTTTGATCTTTAACAAGATTTTATCGGGGTAGACAAAAAGATACATTGCACCGTGTCGGGCATATAATACAACATTCATTTCTGCTTCGTATGCAATGATTGCAAGCCGCCTGACAATATCAGCGTCGATTCCTATCTCTTTTAATATATTTCTTATTTTACATGATGATTCACCTGCATTAACAAAATCTCCGCCCTTAATCTTAAATTCTTGTTGGAAAACTGTTTTGGATCGCATGTTTTTTTACTTACCTTTTTTAGTAGACGCCGCTTTTATGCCGTTAGAAAAAAGAATGCCGCAGGCTTCAAACATTTTTAATTTGGTTGTTAGAATTGTGATTTTACGGTCTTTGGCAAGCTCAACTGTTTCAATTGAAGGATTTTTACCTCGCACAAAGACAACTGCACATACCCCAGCGATTTCACATGTTCTGATTACATGTTTATTTGTAAGACCGGTTAAAAGTAATGCCTCAGGTTTTGAGAATGGTTGTGAAAATGCCAGAACATCACTCATTAAATCAGATGCCTTGGCATATTTTATATCACAATTATGATCCCTGTGTTTGCAAAGGATTTGTGCATTTAGAAGCTTTTTTATTTTATCAAGCGTCACTTTTTCTTTTTAGATTTTCTTGTGAATTTTCTTTTTTTCTTCTTTTTATATTT
>JAGMEL010000148.1 GCA_023128195.1 Caldifarciminota bacterium
GTTAAAACAGAGTCAATTTTTTGTATTGTTGACTGACCATGATAATGCCCGTCAACCACAACAATCGGTGCTAAAGCGCAGGCACCTAGGCAATTTACAGTCTCTAAAGTGAATTGGTTATCCTTGGTTGTGCAGCCAGGAAGAATCCCTAATTTGTCTTGAACACGGTCAAGAATTATTGGTGCGCCGCGTACATGGCAGGCTGTTCCGGAGCAAACAGTAACGATGTGTTTACCACGTGGAGTTAAACTAAACGCATGATAGAATGAAGCAACGCCATATACATCAATTAATGGAACACACAATTTTTCAGAAACCAATTTTATGGAATCGGGTGGCAACCAGTTGTATTTTGCTTGAATATCAGTTAAAACAGCAAGTAATTCCGATTTTTTTGCCTGATACCTTTTTATAATCTTAGAAACTTCTTTTGGGATAAATTTCATCTAGCTCCTTTCTTCGTGAATTATTATATATATTTTTAAGATGGAGTCAACATTAAAATTGAATTTCGCACTATTGCAAAATGCAATAGTTAACCCCGCAAGAACCCCTGCTTGAAGGGCAGGGCATTCCAACGGGGAAATAAGAAAAAGGGCTGGGTTATGTAACCCAGCCCTTTGTTTGTAGTACGTAGTTAGTTATCTAATTCCTTCCGATTTTCCCGAATAGTCTTACAGAGTCGGCTACTCGCTGAACAGCAAGTATGTATGCAGCGTTACGTGTATCTGTTTTATTTTTATCTACGATACTGACAACATCCCAAAAAGATTTTTGCATCATTTTCCAACATCTATTTTTGACTTCTTCTTCTTCGTAGAAAATCCTTTGAACATCTTGTACCCATTCAAGATAAGACACTGTCACACCACCGGCATTGGCAAGGATATCCGGTATTATAAAGACGTCTTTATCAACCAGTATTTCATCGGCTTCAGTTGTTGTTGGACCATTGGCTCCTTCACAAATTATTTTGGCTTTTATTTTATGGGCATTACTCTTGTTTATCATGCCTTCCATTGCACAGGGCAGCAAAATATCGCACTTGAGCTCAATCAATTCGTTGTTAGTGATAGAATCATATTTTTTAAATCCTTTAACAGTCTTCGTTTTGCAAACATATTTATCGAGCTCTGGTATTTTGATGCCATTTTTATTGAATATGCCACCGTAGATATCAGTTATGCACACTATTTTACAACCATAATCATAAAGTAATTTAGCAATTGAAGAACCAACATTACCATATCCGATAATTGCGACTCTTTTTCCTTCGAGCGGATATTCAAGATGCTTTGATGTTTCAAGTAGGGTATAGTACATGCCGAGTCCAGTTGCTCCTGCTCTGCCTTTTGAACCACCAATACATAGTGGTTTACCAGTAACGACTGCTGGTTCAAAATGCCCTACATGCCGACTGTATGCATCACATATCCATGCCATTGTTTGAGCATTGGTATTTATGTCAGGTGCTGGAATGTCCTTTTGTGGTCCAATAATGTCTTTAATCGCATAGGTGTATTCTTTAGTAAGTTTTTCAAGTTCACTCTCAGACATATTTGGAGGATTACAGATTACTGCACCCTTGGCACCACCAAGAGGTAGATCTAAAACTGCAGTTTTCCACGTCATCCAGGCTGCCAGAGCCTTACATTCACTTAGTGATGCATCCGGACTATATCGTATGCCTCCTTTTCCAGGTCCTCTTAATGTAGAATGTTGCACCCGATACCCCGTATATGTTTCGACCTTACCATTGTCTCTTGTAATTGTCATATGAACAGTAAGTTCCTTTTCTGGATATTTTAGACGATTATAAATCCATGGTTCTAAGTCGAGCATATTTGCAGCCCTTTCATATTGAAGTGTTGCTTCAATAAAAGGATCGTATTTTTTTTCTCTAATTTTGCGGTCATTGATTTTCACCATTTTAAACCTCCATTTACTGAATTAAATGGCAATATTTGTGCCATAATTATCTCTTGAAATTTCGAGGATTTTAATTTACAAGTATAGCATTTTGCAATAATCTATATCAAAATGCTATGGTGATTGATGGAAACCTTATTTTAATCTATTTTATTGACTTTAATTTTCTGAATAACGATGTGAGGTGTATTCCAAGTATTTTTGCTGCCTTAGATTTATTACCTCCGGTAAATTTTAAAACTTCTTTAATATATTTTTTTTCTAATTCATACAGGCTTATAAATTCTATTTTTTCAACAGTTTCTTTTAATACAGGAATTTTGATTTCTGTTTTTTGTGATTTTATTTCTAAAGGCAGATGTTCAAGTAAGATTTCTTCTGATTGGTTTAATGCCATTATTCTTTCAATAACATTTTTTAATTCACGAACATTACCGGGCCAATCATATACCAACAATACTTTGGCTGCATCTTCAGATATTCCTTTGAAGGATCTGTGCAATTCATGGTTAAAATCCTGAATAAAAGTGAGGGCAAGAGGTATTATGTCTTCTTTTCTTTCTCTTAAAAGAGGAATTGTTATGGGTACAACATTCAGCCTGTAGAATAAGTCTTCTCTAAAATTCCCCTTTTCTATTTCTTTTTTTAGGTCTTTATTGGTTGCAGTAATGATTCTGACATCAATTTTTATTTGATTTGTACTTCCCAGTCTTACAAAGGATTGTTCTTCTAAAACCTTGAGGATCTTAGCCTGAAGGGATAATGGCATATCAGCGATTTCATCTAAAAAAACGGTTCCGTGGTCAGCTTTTTCAAAAAGACCAATTTTCCGACGTCGGGCATCAGTAAATGCACCAGGTTCATAACCAAAGAGTTCACTTTCTAAAAGGTTCTCAGGTATTGCCGCACAGTTAATTTCGATAAACTGTTCATCGACCCTGGGACTATTATAATGGATTGCTCGAGCAAGAATTCCTTTACCAACGCCACTTTCTCCCATAATTAAAACTGTAGTCTTTTCCAAATGTGCAACTTTATGAGCAGTTTTTAGTGCATCAATCATCTTTTTATTCTTTGCAGCAATCTTATCAAAATAGTATTTTTCCCTTTCTGTTTCAACTGTCTCTATAATTCTTATTTTTAAAGACTGAAGCTCAAGGGCGCGTGCCACACTTGTCTTTAAATCACTGATTTTAAATGGCTTGAGTAAATAATCATATGCCCCTAATTTCATTGATTCAATTGCCTTTTCAATTATTTCATACGCAGTTATCATTATAACCACAGTATTCGCATCTGCTTCTTTTATCTGTTTAAGGACCTCTATGCCATCAATACCCGGAAGCATTAAATCGACAAGCACCAGATTAGGCCGATGTTTTTTAAAAACCTCTATACCAGTTTCACCTGAATCAGCAAGTAGTATTTCATACCCAACTTTTTCAAGTACCCTTTTTAGATTATTTAAGGTTAATACTTCATCATCGATAATTAGAATAGACGCAGCCATTATTCAATAACCTCAGATTGAATTTTATTCTTTTGTCTGATTGGCAATAGTATTATCACCTCAGTACCTTTATTGATTTCGCTTCGTATATTGATCTCACCATAATGGTTTTTCACATAGCTGTAACTAATACTAAGCCCAAGTCCAGTTCCTTCGCCCTTTTTCGTTGTGAAGAAGGGATCAAAGACCCTTTTTATATCACTTTTAGATATGCCTACGCCTGTGTCAGTAATTCGTATTTCTATTAATTCTTCGAATTTCACTTTGTTTGTTTTTATTGTAAGGGTTCCGCCATCAGGCATTGCCTGAGCAGCATTAATAAAGATATTAATAAGAACCTGCCTTATCTGATTGATATCTGCAGTAACCTGGGGGACGGTATCAGACAGGGTTTTATCGATTTTGATTTTTCTGAAAAGTGGTTGATGCTGCAAAAATGAAAGTGTTTCTGATATTAATTTGTTCAGGCTTATTTTTGTAAATTTAGGCGGTGTTGGTCGGGCAAAATTTAGTAATCCTCTGACTGTTTCTGAAATTCTGTAGGCACTATCAAGTACCTCTTTTGCCCTGGTTTTCTTTTCCACGTCTTCCTCTTCTTCAAGCAGAAGTTCAATATACGATGTAATTCCTAATAATGGATTATTTATTTCATGAGCAGCGCCTAATGCTAATTGGCTCAAGGCAGAGAGTTTCTCATAGTCAGCCATCTGGGTACGCATTGTTTCCTGCTCAGTGATGTCGTTTATTAACAGAGTTGCGCCGGTAATATCATCAATATCCTTTATAGGAAAACCACCAATACTTAAGATGATATTATTATTATTCAGGACCACCGGAATTTTCCTTATTCGAAATGCTTTTTTCTTTGAAAAGATATTCTCTATCTGATTTTTAATTTCTTTATTTTTGAGAATCTGAAATGACTTATAAAGGTCTGAATTCATTTGGATCTTTTTTTCTTTTGAGAAGTTTTTGACAAAATCATTGCAATA
Source organism: Caldifarciminota bacterium (assembly GCA_023128195.1). GTDB lineage: Bacteria > Hydrothermota > Tepidihabitantia > SM23-42 > SM23-42 > SOIY01. The sequence goes on from JAGMEL010000148.1 coordinate 4,432, forward strand.
GGTTATTTTGAAATTTTTATCAATTGCAATGAGTCCACTTGAAATACTATTTATAGTATTTTTGATATATTCTTCTGAGATCCGAATTTGTTTACTCAATGATTCACAGTCGCTTAAGCGTTTTCTTAATTCTACATTTATAGTATTGATCGTATTTTTTTTATGATTTATGTCGTCAACCGCAGATTTTAAAGTGCTGGTGAGATTTTTGAGAAGATTTGTAACTTGTCTAGAGAAGAAAACCGAAGAAAAAAGCAAAAAACAGCCGAAGATGAGGAAGATGTAAAACATTACATTTTTCAATCTTGTTACTGGAGCAAGTGCTTCTTCCACGTCCATTTCTGAAACAAGATACCAGTTGAGCTCATCGAATTTTTTGTACGCGCAGATAACTTTCTCACCGCGGTAGTCACGATGGACCAAGATGCCTCCTTTACCTGAATGTGGGTTCTGGTCTTCTTTATAGTGTCCATATTCTTTTAGGACTTTACCACCAAGCTTTGAAGGCGATAAAAAAATTCCCTCATGGTCCACAAGAAAAATCTCGCTCGTTTCACCAATACGTAGGTCTACCATTAAATCATAAAAAGTCTTTAAACAGACTGCAGCAAGAATTACACCGATAATTTTATCTTGCCGATTCTTAAGTGGAGAAGATATTATCATTGCCGTAGTGTCAAGAACATCGGAATGAAAGATTCCGCTATTGTAGAATTCACCTTTTAACGATTTTTTAAAATAGATACGATCTTGGAAATTTGTTTTTATATTATCTGTTGAAAAGATTAGGTTACCATCTGGATTAATAACCGCAATGAAATCAAACCAGGGTTTTTCTATAATAAAGCTTTTGAAAAAAGTGAGCTTGGTATTTATCTGTTCTAAAGTAGTAATATCTAATTTGGCAATTGATAATAAATCTATTTTCCTTTCATCAAGAAAAGATTTAATCGCCTGGGCATTTACATCAACTGAATAATTTAGTCCTTGTTTTACCTGGTTCTCAAAATGTTTGGTTATTTCAAAGTTGATAACATAGAAAAGAATAATAAATGGTAATAAAAAGAGAATCAGGGTAATAATAGTATTTTTTAGCCACAGGCCTTTATAATAATCACGACGCAATTGATTACTGCAGCGTATGCAATGCGTGGCTTCTTTTTTATTTTCGTGCCCACATTTTTCACATATGATAATATCAGAAAGTTTTTCAGTCATTCGTTATTGTATTTTAAATCAAAAAGACTTTTTGTCAAGCCTCCATAAGAATTCAAACAAGGTTCTAACACTGAATCCTGTGCCGCCTTTGGGTGTGTAAAAACTCTCTTTTTCAGCTATCTCTTTGCCGGCAATATCAATGTGAAGCCATTTTGAGTTATTTACGAATGATTGTAAGAATAACCCGGCAGTAATTGCTGATGCTTTTCTTCCACCGGAGTTTTTTATATCTGCAACATCGCTTTTTATCTGCTCTTTATATTCTTCAAATAGAGGCAATTGCCAGAATTTTTCACCTGTCTCTTTTGATACACTTAATAGATTATCAATAAGTTTTTGGTTATTACCCATAACCGCTCCTGCAATATCCCCGAGTGCAATAATACAACCGCCGGTTAAGGTCGCTATATCAATGATTATTTTGGCTTTCTTTTTTTCTGCATAACAGATTGCATCTGCTAAGGTCATCCTTCCTTCGGCATCAGTCGAGATGATTTCAATAGTTTTATTATTCATTGCGCGTACTACATCACCGGGTCTTGATGCCTTTGCTGACGGCATGTTTTCTACTGCTGGAATAATGGTCATTAAATTCAGTTTGGTTTTTGCCTTTGCCAATGCCAGGGTCGTACCTATTACAGCAGCACCTCCAGACATATCGCCTTTCATAAGACCCATATTTGCAGGGGGCTTTAATGATATTCCTCCAGTATCGAATGTGACTGTTTTCCCAATCAAACATACCAATGGTTTTTTCGAATTCTTGATCCTTAAGATAATAAATTTCGGCTCATTATCACTACCCTGGGCAACTGATATTAATGCACCCATTTTCAACTTTTTAATGTCTGTTTTATTCAAACATTGGTATTCAATTATTTTTTCCAATCCTGCATTTTTAATGATTGCTTTAATCCCTTGATCCAATTTTTTTGGAGTTAGATTATTAGAAGGTTCATTTATTAAATCCCGGGCAATATTCTGAGACTCGGCAAGGATTTTTCCTGATTCAATGCCTTTTTGTAGTACTTTTATTTTTGACTTGTCACTTTCGACAATATATAACTCTTTGATTCCGTTCTCTTCCGGTTTTTTATACTTCTTAAATTCATAGAGCGCAAGTAATGTTCCTTCAATTAATGCCTGCGCTGCTGCTCCAGGTTCAAGACCTCCGATTCCTGCGCCATGAACAACTGTGCCGACTTTTTTTGACTTTGTTTTTTTCGCCTGTTTTGCTGCAGCACCAGAAGCCTTTCTTATTTGTTCTAAGCCAAATTCACTTGATTTGCCGAGTCCCACAATCAAGACTTTATCAGGTTTTATTTTCCCAAAGGTATGTAATACTACGCATTCTCCGAGCTTACCAGTAATCTCTTTGTTCTTTATAAGTTTTGTGACCATACCATCAAGTGCCTTATTCACAGCATTGGTTGCTCCGCCCGGTGATTTTATTCCCTCGAATAAATTTACAATAATAATATCTCCATGAAAATTTATTATTGATTGGTTTAATATATTTATCTTCATATAATTAGTATATCTTTGATTGGTTAAAAGTCAATATCTGTCCCCCTCTCCCTTTGATGGTGCCACACAAACATTTCCCTCCCTCGATGGGAGGCTTTCATACACTATTCCCTCTCCCTTGATGTCAGGCTTTGCCCTCGTATTGACTTTTGAAGTCAGATATATATACTTTTAAATGGATGAAATAAAATTATCTAAAAGAGCAGAAGATATGCCTTATTCGCCGATTCGTAAATTGGCTTCTTTTGCTGACGATGCAAAGAAAAAAGGAGTAAAGGTTTTTCATCTTAACATTGGCCAACCAGATATAGAAACACCAAAAGAGATATTTGAGGCGATTGCAAACTACCGTGAAAAGGTTTTAAAATATGGACCTTCTGGTGGTCTTCTTGACCTCAGGGTGGCAATTGTTGATTATCACAGGAACTTAGGATTTGATATTAACCTGGACAATGTCTGGATAACGACTGGTGGGAGTGAGGCAATAATCTTTGCAATGATGACAGTGTGTGATCCGGGTGATGAGATAATAGTTTTTGAACCATTCTACACAAATTATAATGGATTTGCTGTTATGTCGCAAATCAAGCTTGTTCCAATTACAACTGAGGTCGAACAAGGTTTTCATCTTCCGTCTAAAGAGGCAATAGAAGAAAAAATTACCTCCCGCACCCGGGCAATTCTTATCAATACACCTAATAACCCAACTGGTACAGTATTTACTGAAGAGGAGATGTTTATAATTCATAATCTCTGTAAAAAACACAATCTGTTTTTGCTTTCAGATGAAGTCTACAGAGAGTTTGTATATGATGGTAAGTTCCAGATAAGTGCTTTATCACTGCCTGAGATTGAAGACCGGGTGATTATAATGGATTCGATATCAAAAAGATTTTCTGCATGCGGAGCGCGCGTCGGTTTTATTATTAACCGTAATAAAAAGATTATGGATCGTATATTAAAATTCAGCCAGGCAAGATTGTGTCCTCCGACCCTGGAACAGGTTGGTGCAATAGCTGCGTATAAGAATATTGATAAGTATATTAAACCGATGATTCAAGAATATGAAATGCGTCGGAATGTGCTATTTGAGGGGTTGCAAACTATCCCTGGTGTTTATGGACATAAACCAGAAGGTGCTTTTTATACGGTTTTGAGGTTACCGATTAAAGATGCAGATAAATTCTGCCAGTGGTTATTGACCGATTTTAATTACAAGAAAAAGACTGTAATGCTTACGCCGGCAAATGGTTTTTATTCTTCACCTGAAAAGGGTATTAATGAAGTGCGTATTGCCTACGTTTTGAAAAAAGACGATTTGCAGGAAGCGATTGAAATACTAAAGGCTGCTCTTCAATCGTACAAGGATTAATATTTCTATTAAATGAATTTTGTTGTGCTGCTTCAAAAATCAGGTATTTCGCTTACCAAGGTATTACCGCTGAAAATAACCGACAAGATTGCTGCGGGGATTGGTCTTCTGTATTGTTATATGTCAAAAAAAAAGCGTGGTTATATTAAGAAAAATTTACAATATATTTTTTCTGACCAGAATATCGAGCCCGAACTACTTAATTTCTATTTAAAACAGACATTCATAAATTTCTCACGTGCAATGGTCGATTTTTTTCGACTTGGGTTTATATCAAAGGAAGGTTTTGATGTTGAGCAGATTGGCTTTGAAAATGCTGATAAGGCATTACAGTTCAAAAGGGGATGTATATTGATTACCTTGCATCTTGGCAACTGGGATTATGCCGGTTCATATTTGGCAGCATGCGGTGTACGTATGAGCGCCCTGGTTGAAGTAACAGAAACCGAGATGTTCGATCTGTATACAAAACATCGCGAGCGTCTGGGTATGAGAACGTTTCCAGTGACCAGGGCGGGTTATGCCTTTCTTTATGCAATCAAGAATCATTCTATCTTAGCCGTGCTTGCTGACCGTGATATTATGAAAAATGGTGTTACAATGAATTTCTTTTCCGGCAGGAGGAAAATACCAAAAGGATTAGCTGAGATAATCATTAAGAAAAAAATACCTGTGTTATTCGCATATATGGTCTTAAATCCACCTCATAAAATGCACCGTTATTTTTCTATGATCGAACCCCCAATTGTTTTTGATGGTAATGCCGATGAGTTCAATAGATTAATGGTGAAGAAATTCGAAGGGTATATTAGACAATACCCGGATCAGTGGTTTGTTTTTCATGATGAGTGGATTGAAGAAGGGGCAAATACCTAAATGCCTAAAATGCCTAAACCCAGCCCGTTTGCAACGGGCTGGGGTAAATACCTAAATTCCAAAATACCTAAAATAAATGAGGAAAGGAAATTAGGAGATCAGGGTATCAGGATACCAGGAGATCAGGAAATCAGGGGATCAGGAGATCAGAGGGAATACCTAAATGCCTAAAATAAAAGTGAAGATTAATGGGAAATTTATCCCTCAGTACCATAGTGAAATGGCGGCGGGTTGTGATCTTTATGCAGATATTGACGAGGATGTGATGATTAAACCAGGACATTTTTGTGCTGTTCCCACCGGGATTAAGATTGAGATTCCCGAAGGTTATGAAGCACAGGTAAGACCCCGAAGTGGTCTGGCACTAAAGTACGGTATTGGTTTATTAAATTCACCAGGAACAATTGATGCAGACTATCGAGGAGAGATAAAGGTTATATTGTTCAATTTTGGAAAGAATTCTTTTAAAATTGAGAAAGAAGAACGCATTGCCCAATTGGTTTTCACACGGATTACAAAAGCAGAATTTGTTCCAGTTAAGCAGCTGAAAAGGACAAAACGGGGGAGTGGTGGATTTGGCCATACAGGAAGATGAAGATTCTCCTGGTTGCTGACAATTTCTATCCACATACTGGTGGAGTTCCAGAACATATGTTATATCTCTGGCAGCATTTAAGGAAGTTTGGCCACGATGCGAAGATCCTTGCCCCTTCATTTGGTAAAAATTATCCTTATGTTGATGAAAATATTATTAGAATAGGCAGGGCAATAAATATTCCTAAAAACAAATCTTTTGCAATCTTGACCTTTGGTATTACTCTTCCCTGGAAATTGAGGCGTTTTCTTGATGAAGAAAATTTTGATATTGTGCATATCCAAGGACCTCTAGCACCGGTCTTACCCTATTTTGCATTAAAGTATTCAAAGGCAAAGAATTTTGTTACGTTCCATTCAGCGCATGAAGAGAGTTTTGGCTACGTTTTATGGGAACCCATATTAGAGCAATACTTCAGGAAGATTGATGGATTAATTGCTGTTTCTGAAGTTGCCCGCGATTCTGTGTCAAAATATTTCCCCGGTGATTATCGGATCATTCCTAATGGGATTGATACGAATCGTTTTAGAACGGATGTTAAGCCAATGCCGGAACTGGAAAAATATTCACCGAAAATTCTGTTTGTCGGAAGGTTTGAGCCGAGAAAGGGATTAAAATATCTATTCCAGGCATTTCCCATGATTATAGATGAGTTTCCTGAAGCAAAACTTATTATTGTGGGAAGGGGATTTCTTGAACGTTATTATCGTCGTTATGTTGAAGAGCATATTAAAGGAAATGTAATATTTGTTGGGCATGTTAGTCCTGAAGATTTGCCAAGGTATTATGCATCTTGTGATATCTATAGCTCTCCGGCAACCGGTGCAGAGAGTTTTGGCATTGTTTTACTTGAGGCAATGGCGAGCGGTAAGCCGATAGTCGCCTCAGATATCCCTGGATATCAGAGAGTCATGGAACAGGGCAAAGAGGGATTGTTTTTCAAAGCATGTGATCATGAATCATTGGCAGAGAATATTATCTGTTTACTAAAAGATAAAAAAAGGATGAAAGAGATGGGACAGAGCGGTAGAGAAAAGTCATTGAGATATGATTGGAAAATTGTTACAAAACAGGTATTAGATTTTTATAAAGAGATATTGGAGAAAAGAGTTTAACAAATGTGGTCTACTCTGAAAAATAAAGATTTTTCAATCTTTGTATTTTCTCAAACAGTAAGTCAATTTGGCGACAAATTAGACTACATCGCATTGATCGGTATTATCGGTCTTTTCCCACAGAGCCGCACTCCATTTTTACTTTCTCAGCTCGCAATATTTATGACTTTGCCGGTATTGATTTTCGGACCAATCGCCGGTGTTTTGGTAGACAGATGGCATAAGAAAAAGGTTATGGTGACCTGTGATGCGCTGAGAATGGTCTGTGCGCTTTTGATTCCAGTACTTTTTATTTTAACAGAAAATATATATCCGGTTTTTGGGGTTGTCTTTTTTATGTTTCTTTTTACGTTATTCTTTAATTCAGCTCGGAGCGCGATAATTCCTAATTTGGTTACAAAAAAGCAGATATTAAAGGCAAACTCAATTGTTAATTTTGTTGGTAGGGCAGCTACTTTTCTTGGTATGGGACTGGGTGGATTAATAGTTGACTGGTATATATGGCCCAAACTCATAGGTTTGGCAGGTTGGACTGTTGCCTTTATACTTGATGCCATTACATTTGGTACATCAGCAGTAATGCTCTATTTAATGAAGGTTAAGCTGGCAGAACCACTCAAGCAAAAAAAACATCTCGAGCCTAAGGGATTTTTGCTCCTCATACGTGATGGTTTAGTACAGGTATGGAAAGAGTTGAAACACGCTGTGCATGAGATACTTAAAGAGAAGAACCTGGCTTTTGCAATGTCATCGATTTTGTTAATGATAATTGCCGGTTGTATTATTTATGTGCTTGTCATCCCAATTGTCCAACAGGACATGGGATGGGGAACCAAGGGTGTTGGTGGTCTGGCTGCAGCCGGAGCATTGGGGCTTTTGGTTGGAGCTTATTTTGTTGGTGTTTTTGGTCATCACTTTGATTTGAAAAATATAATTCTTGCCTGTTTTATCGTATTGGGTGGTGCTCTGGCTATATTTCCTTTTCTAAATAACATTTTGCTTTTTTTGCTTGTTATATTTATTGGTGGAATTGCAATGTCTCCAGTATTTATTGGCCAGGATACTTTGATTCACCACCATGCTGATGAGTTTATAAGAGGAAGGATGTTTTCAATCAGGGATTGGATTTTAAACTGTTCTTTTGTTGTTGGTGCACTTATTATCGGTTTCCTCGCCACGTTAATGAAAAAGGATTTTATTTTCATTATTTCTGGAATTGTACTTGTTATTTTGGCAATTTTTGGTTGGTTTATTCTGGCTCGTGTTAAATCTCGTTAGAAATTCAAAAAAGACATTGGAGCTTACCTCTGATAAAATGGTGAGATTTTCTAACGGGATAAAGGCACTGCAGTTTCACAGGATAACACCTAAATTCCAGTTGTGTGGTACCTGGAATAAGCCCGTTCAGTTTGAAGAATTCTTAGAATACTTATGCAAAAATGGAATAGAAGCTATTCTTCCTGGTCAAAGAGATAGTGGTATTGTTATTACATTCGATGATGGGGAGGAAAGTATTTATGATTACGCATTTCCGATTCTTAAGAAGTACGGTGTTAAAGCAGTCGTTTTTCTTATTGTAGATTATATTGGCAGGAGAAATCTATGGGATATTACGCTCACTGGCAAACGTGTTCAACATTTGTCCTGGGATGAGATTATTGAAATGAAAAAATGGGGTATTGAGTTTGGTTCTCATACAATGACCCATCGTAATTTAACAAAACTGAGTAAAGAGAAAATTGAACACGAACTTTCTGAATCAAAAAGAGTACTAAGACAAAAGATCGGTGAATGTAATAGTATATCATATCCATTTAATAGAGTTAATTCAACAGTAATTAAGGTGGCTGCCAATGCCGGCTATAAGTTTGGTTTTGGCGGCGATGGTAGTAGTAATCTTTTGTTAAAAAAAGAGGCGATATACATAACTGATAATACTAAAACTTTTGCCGTAAAGGTTTTTGAAAAGCCGGATTTATTATATCGCTATGAAAGAATAAAACAGAAGGTTATTAATTACTTTACCATAGCAACTATGGTTACTAAGAGATAGAGGATGGGTTTGGGTGTGGATGCTTGATAAAGATAGAAAACAGGCTTGGGTTTGGAAGCGGGAAATCCAGCATCTTAACCCTAACCCAATAACCATTTGGTAAGGATGGGTTTGGGTGTGGATGCTTGATAAAGATAGAAAACAGGCTTGGGTTTGGAAGCGGGAAATCCAGCATCTTAACCCTAACCCAATAACCATTTGGTAAGGAGGTCTTATGTTTAAATATGTTTCTTCGGTTTTGGTAATAGCAGTATCATTTGCTGTTGCTCAGCACAGTGATTCGTTAATCGATAAGGCGATGGAATTATTTGATACGCGACACTTGAATGCGGAAAATCTAACAGAGAGCAGGGATATTCTTCAGAGCATTGTAAAAAGCGAGCCAAATAATCTACGGGCAAATTACGAACTTTCCAGGGTTTATTACAAACTTGGAGATCGGGTAGAGACAAAAGACGAAAAACTCGAAATGTATAACAAGGGCAAGGAATACGGGAAGAAAGCAAAGAAGATAGATGATAATTCTGCATCGGCACATTTCTGGTATGTTGTCAACGTGGGAAGGATAGGGCAAACAAAGGGTGTATTAAATTCATTATTTTTGGTTCCCGAAATCAAAGAGGAGATTAAGAAAATATTGAAGATTGACCCGGAACATACTGGAGCCCTTGATGTCAAGGCGATGTTATATTATGAATTGCCTGGTTTGCTGGGTGGTAACGTGAATAAGACAATTGAGTTATTGAACAAGGGAATCGAGATCGACTCTAATTATTCACTACTCTATGTTGATATGGCAAGGTCATATATAAAGAAGAAGGATTATGAAAATGCACGTTGGTTCTTGAATAAAGTCCCAGAGATGGAAAATCCTACTTACGATGCAGACTTGATCCTTAATGACAAACCCGAGGCACTTGAGTTATTAGAGGAGATTAAAGGAAAGTAGTAATTTTAGATTGCAGATCTCAAATTGCGGATTTGAAGGGTGATAAATGAGGAGTGACGAGTTGAAAAGTCGAACTAAGAAATTTGCCATAGATGTAATAAAATTAGTTGGAATATTTCCGAATACGAAGGCCGCAGATATTATTGGCCGTCAGCTTATAAAATCATCGACTTCAGTTGGAGCGAACTATCGTTCTGCATGTAGAGCTCAATCCCGTGCTCATTTTATCTCTAAGCTAAGCATTGTTTTGGAAGAGACAGATGAGTCGCAGTATTGGTTGGAGCTGGCACTGGTGTTAAACCTCGCTAAACCGAGTAGGATTAAAACGTTGATTAATGAGTCTGGTGAATTGATGGCAATATTTATTTCATCTATAAAAACGGCAAGAAAGAAAAAGTGATGAACGACTTGAGTTCTGCAGTTTACTATACAGATAATTTTGCAATTTTAAATTTGAAATCTGCATTATAACATGTCTTTTGTCCATCATTTAGAGTGTTCTAAATGCGGTAACAAATTAGAACCTGACCGCCTCTGGAATCTTTGTTCTATTTGCGGAAAACCATTGATCGTGCTCTATGACTTGAAGAAAATACGTAGATCTGTGAAACAGGGAGATATAGCAGGCCGTAAACCAAATCTCTGGCGTTATCAGGAATTGCTTCCGGTTCAAAACCCAAATAATATTCTCTGTTTGGGCGAGGGTTTTACACCATTGATTCATGCTACCCAGGTCGGCAAGGCACTCAGGTTTGCCAATTTATATATCAAAGATGAAGGACAGAATCCTACCGGTTCTTTTAATGCTCGTGGTCTGGCAGTTGCAGTTTCGCGGGCACGTGAACTGGGAGTCAAAGAGGTTTTGATTTCCTCAACAGGTAATGCAGCCGGTGCAATGAGTGCCTATGCTGCTCTCGGTGGTTTAAAGGCATTCGTTTATATGCCGCGCGATGTACCCAAAACCTTTGTTGTTGAATGTATTGCTATGGGAGCTGAGGTTCAGCTTGTTAACGGGTCTATGAGTAATTGTAGTCATAGGGCAGCACAGGATGCTCGTCAATCTGGACGTTTTGATATATCTACATTTAAAGAGCCATACCGTGTCGAAGGAAATAAGACTATGGGTTTTGAATTAGCTGAGCAGATGGGTTGGAAGTTGCCCGATGTCATTATTTACCCTACTGGTGAAGGTACAGGTTTGGTCGGTATGTGGAAGGCATTTGAGGAATTGCAGAGTCTGGGTTGGATTAAATCAAAATTGCCCCGTATGGTTGCGGTTCAAGCAAGCCGCTGTGCTCCAATAGTTAAGGCATTTAATCAGGGTAAAAAATTTGCTGAACCCTGGCGTGACGCGCAGACCATTGCCTATGGTCTTTGTGTACCTGATACCATAGGTGACTTTCTTGTTTTGCGCACCTTGCGTGAGAGCCGCGGCACTGCGATTGCTGTATCTGATACAGAGATAATGAAGGCGATAAAGCAAGTCAGTAATACCCAGGGGATATTCTGCTCTCCTGAAGGTGCTGCAACACTGGTTGCATTTAAAAACCTGCGTAAACAGGGTTGGATTGAAGATAATGAGACAGTGGTGCTTTTCAACACTGCAACCGGACTCAAATACGTCCATTTATGGGCAAAGGATTTGAGATTTTAAGAATAATTGTTTAGTCTAAAGAAATCAAAATCTTACATTAGATTAAACAGCTCATTAATGTTACAGACAGTAGAATAAATTGTAGTTACCGAATTTATTGGGTAATTAAATCTGCAAATTGACATTGTGGTATCGAAACTCAACTATCCAGTACTACTTGGAGGTGCAGATTTTGTGTTGGAAAACATAAAAGGAGCGATATGCAAAGGGGCTTGATCTTTAGTTCTCTATGCTGTAAAATATATTGGATGTTCTAATGTGGAAGAAGAAAAAATCATCTCACTACATTTTTAATTATCACAAGGGCTCTTTGGCTGAGAAAAATATTGATGAAATAATAGAACTTCAGGAGAGTTGCTATGAATATATATGCGAGGTGCTAAAGGTAAAGATGAATAGAATAATTCACTATTTTCTTTGTGAATCACCTGAAGAGGTAGGGAGGATGTACGGAGATGATGAACCTGTTAATGGAATTATTAAAATGCCTGATAAAATTTATGCAGTATATAATGAAAAGGTAAAATGTATTGGTTTTCACGAAGATGTTCATTTAATATCCTATAATACTCTGGGAAAGCCCAAACAAACTTTTCTTCGTGAAGGTCTAGCTATGTTTTTTGATAAAGTTTGGTGGAGAATACCGAATGAAGCATGGGTGCAAGTTTACATTAACACGGGGCTATATCCTAAGTTGTCAACATTAACAGAATATGAAGAGTTTCATCGTTACAAAGATATAATTACCTATCCGATAGCAGGTGTCTTTGTAGATTATCTTATTTCTATTTTCGGAATTGAAAAATTTAAAGTTTTTTTTAAAACGGTTGATGAAAATTTTGATAAATGTTTTTTAAAGACATTTAGTATTTCTTTGAAAAATTTTGAGGATAAATTGACGAAATATGTAAAAATCATTGAGTATAATAAATGTATTTATGATGCTATCTACGAGCACTTGAAGAAAAATAGATTACTAAAATGAGGTTGTGAAGATGAGAATTAATAAAAAAGTGATAGAGAAATATTTGAATAAATGGCAGTAACTATATTGGTAGTTTTTGTATAAAAAATGAGGAGGACATATGATGACAGAGGGACAATATAGCAGACCAGAGGTTTACGAATCTGGCAAGGGGCTTAGAGATTTAATCGAACCCACAGGGGATAGAGGTTTTTAAACAGATTATCCCGGATAATCCTGAGATAAGAGAATTGGATATCGGAGGGGAAAAGGTGATATTGCCTAGGGGTATTTTCCTCTTTATGGCATATAGTATTGGATGTTTGTTATTGTTCATTGCCGCGAGCATTGCTACTGCATTGATTACAGGTGGTGTAAATCTGCTCCAGTCTAATTTTCACAGATTGGAGCAAAAAATAAATAAAGAAATTAGTAGTTTGAAGAGTAAAATGGATGAGATAACAGAGATATTTAAAAAGAAAAGCGATTCAGGATAGCAAATATTTTTGCAAAGAGATATTTTTAATTAATTAATCAGAGGTAAGATGATTTTATAGTATTGAGTATCAAATTTTTATCGAAAAGTCTTAATTCATTTTTATCTTCTAAAAATCGTTCAACATCTCTTTTCACTTTCTTAAAATCGATTTTTTCAATTTTTTTACAGAGGAAATCCTTGAAATTATTTTTTTCAATTCTCACTATATTTTTATCAGTTTGTTTAATAGCGTTATTTAATAATAAATAATTCGGCTCACTTTTTTTACTTAAATACCAAATAAGATCATAAAAATCTCTCCCTTTTGTGTATTTTCTATAGAAGCAGGCGTGAAGTTTTAAAGCATAAAGTGATGATAAGTCAAAGTGAGTTACAGTGAAAATATAGGTTTTATTGATTAATGTAACTTGCATAGTCCAGCCTTTTGGTGGATTGGTGTCAATCTCAAGACGGATGAGAATTTTGTGAGATTTAATTGGCGATAGGTTCAATTCATGTAATATGTTTTTAAATTTTATATCAATAGTTTGAACAATTTTCGAGTCTTTCTTTTTAATATCCAATTTAAACCCGTAATTTTCGAGTTCTCTATATAAATCTCCAGAAAACTTGTTGAATGTATAATTCTTTTTTTCGATGAGTGAAAAATCCAGATCTTCAGAAAACCTTTTCAAATCGTAAAGAAGTCTTAGTGCGGTTCCACCAACAAAACTCAAATTCCTAAAATATCCCTTATTATAAATGATTCTTAAAATCAAGACCTGTAAAAATTCTCTCAAATAGTTGATTTTTTCCTCATTTGATTTTTTACTTTGCAATAATTTTTCAAGAATATCCATCATAATTACACCTCTTTAATGAATTTAACTAATAATTTAATGATATCCATAAACCTATAGTTCTTAAAGTTTTTCGCGTAGTTACTAATCTTTTTAACACTTAGAGATTCTACATTTTGTAGGCGCAGGGATTCGAAGAATTCTTTATCTTTGTTGCCAAACAGAGAGCGGTTTAGATAGGTGAAGTCAACCAATGCCTTTTCTGGCTCGGCAATAAAATAATTTAAGCCATTTTCGTCCTGTAATATTCTATAACCAGTAAAACACGTGATTTTGACACGTTGATAAATAAACCTGCCAAATTTATTCTCGAACATCATAGTTTTCTTCGGAGAGACAGAAGTTACGTCAGCAACTCGTTCTGGAATCAGGTCATAAAATCCAAGTGCATATTCTGTACTAATATAAGAAGGTTCATATAATTGATTTGCCAGAAACGTACGGGATGGTGTGATTTTACGGTCAATTTCATTTAAGATATACAATCCCTTCTTTAGTTTAATTACCAGTCCTTTTTTCTGCCATTTAGTTAGCTGATTTCTCAACACCTGCCTGTTTTCTCCCAGACTGTTAAGATGACTGGTAGAAAATATAGGAAAACCAATTACTTTCTTTTTAAATTCTAAATAGTTCATTTCTTTAAATAATCCTTTTTTATTATTTACAGAAATAATTATACATATATATCTTATATTGTCAAGCGTAAAATTGAAGATTTTTGAAAAGTCCAGAAATCTCGGTCCCATTTAATTGCTAAATTAGCTGAGTCCTCTTACCTTTTTTGAAATACTAATTTGTCATTGCGAGGAACGAAGTGACGAAGCAATCTCCTAAATAAAGTAAGCCGTTGAAAAAACATGATATTGCTCATTCGAAGTATATTGAGATTGCCACGCGGACTCCGCCCATTGGCGGGATTCGCTCGCCCTGTTAAATAGAAACTACAAGAGAGGAATTAATCATTCTGTGGAAATTGTTATTTAACGGGGCGAGCAATGACAAGAGCCATGATGCTATAGAAAAACAATATTGATAATGCTTTACAAAAAGTGGAGAGGAATCAGCTAAATCTCAACTCTTGACTATTTAAATAATTCTATTATATTTACAGAGAGGAGGAACAATGAAAAAGTACTTTAATTTTCTAACCGAGTCTCTCATTTGTTTAGCGTTAGTAGTATGCGTTATATCAAATTGTGCTGAAGATTACGATTATATAGAACTTCAATATGCTGATTTTATGAGTGAGTCATGTGATGACATAGCTGAGAATTTAGCAGAGGCATTAGAGGTTACACCTATTACTTATTCAGGAAAGGTTATGCCTGGTTCGATTATCGATGAATTAGGTCAGGATCTAGAATTTCTAAAAGAAGGATTTCAATACATCGCAGTAAACGACGCTAAAATTACTATCTATGTTGATGAAGATGATCAGCCTTATGTGATAACATATCTTCTAAGACGACAAGGGATATCAGAAGATTGGTCATATAATCAAGAAGAAGTAAATACCCATGTAAGGTCTGTACTAACGCAGGTTGGCATAACATTCGACGGTTCAGAGGATTTTTCATCTCATCAATGTGCTGGGATTTCTGTTGGTCATTATTACGATATTTTAATAAAACAAACATTTGGTGAAATGCCTTTGGAATATCCGTACATCCATGCAGAAGTAGAGGGAGAGACAGGTGAAATAAACTTTTTGAAGATATGTAGATGGTATATTGATTTTGACGAAATCGATCATATCCTTTCAGATAATGACTTGGCATCAATAGCTGCAAATTATTTTAACTCAAGCTATGAGGTTGTAGCAATATTAGATCTTGATGCAGATGGTTATTACATTAATAAAGATAGATTATGTAGGATGGTTGGACGCGCTTTAATTGATGAATGGGGTTCTTCCATGACTTTACTCATTGATATTCAGAGCGGAGAAATTGTAGATACAAAGAAAACCATCGTATATTAAGTCATTAAAGCTACTGCTTGTTCCATTCATCTACGGATTTGGATAAGCGGGTGGAAGAAATTGTAGTTGCTCAATTTATTGGGTCATTTTATATACAGTTACAGAAGCAGGGCTGTACGCAAAGGATAGAAAGTATGAAAGAGGTGATTTATGTTGGTTGAGAAAAAGATAATATGTTTTTTATTGATATTATTATTAACTTCAATTTTGACAGGGCAAGAGATTACTGCAATAGATTCGAAAGAACTGCAAAAAACAGTTATTACATCCCACATGGAAGCGGAAATTCAACCAGGAAAAAATCTTATTTACTGTTCTACTTTTCAACTTGCATGGAATGATTTTCGAGATTCTTTCAGTATGCACCTTTCAGATGAACCAGAGGTCATTGAGTTATTGGATAAGAAGCTTTTTTCAAAAGAAGATATATCAGAAGACTGCTATGTTGCCATGACGGGGCAAGGTAAAGAGATTGTTGAGAGAATAAATAAAGCCCTGAAAGAAAAATTTAAAGGCGAAGCATGGCTTCTTGAAAAATCACATGTTTTTGAAAATCACCCAGATCCTTTGTTTCTTGCATATGCTTTTTTATATAAAAATCTCATATTCCAAGAGGAATTTGAAGGTCTTAATGAGCCGATCTATTTTCAATCTAATGGCGAGCCTGTAAAGGTAAAGGCGTTCGGAATAAAAGAGTTTTCACCAGATAAAGAGAAACATCAAAATCTTGGAAAACAAGTTTCTATCCTTTATTATGATTTTGGTAAAACTGGTTTCAATTTTATTATTAAACTTACATCAAAATCACCAGATGATGAAATCATTCTTGCAAAAATAGAGTCAAAGAAAACATTGTTAGAAACGATTAAATCTGTAAATGAATGTATTAAGAATACTAAGCCTCGTGGTTTGGGGCACGGTGATGTTTTAAAAATTCCTAAATTAGATTATGATATCGGTCATCAGTATTCTGATATTGAACGTTATCTCGCTATGTGGGTCGATGGACCAGCAAAGGCTTATCAAAGGATTCGTTTTAAATTTAATGAAAAAGGGACAATAGTAAAATCTGAAGCAGCAGTTGGCGTGGAGTTTGAAGAAATAGTTACACACTTTCTAAATTTTGATAGACCATTTTTGATTTATTTAAAACAAAAAGATGCGAAATATCCCTATTTTGCAATGTGGATTGATAATTCTGAATTGATGCTTAAACAATGAGACTGCACTATACATATTTTGCAAGGTCAAACAGAAAAACCATATATGATTGAGCAAGGCGTTTATAAAATCCCATTAGTTTTACCAGCATCACTTGAACCGCAAAGAAAGAAGTTTGATAAAACATTAGCAGCTGCTCAAAAGCGCCTTAAAAATTTTGCTGAAAAAAATGGCTGGGAAGCATTTATTAAAGAAAATTTTGTTGACCATGCTGAAATCTTTGATAATAAAAATAGGTTTGACCAAACATTTCTAAAACTACATGATGAAAAGCCATCAACCAAGTTACCAAAGACAGTATCTGCTGCTTTGGAAAAAAGGATATTTATTGCCGTTTCACCGAAGTTGTATAGCAAAAACTATCCAGAGGGTATTGAAGAGAAATCCTTTGAAAAGCTGATAACGCACGAGATGGCGCACAGACTCCATATCAGAATTCTTGATGGCGATGAACATGCAATGGGTCCTGTTTGGTTTTATGAAGGATTTGCAATATATGCGGCAGGACAGTTTGAAAAATCCAGAGCAAAATTGAATTCTACTGAAATTTGGGAAATTATAAAAGAACAAGAAAGGGGCAGTTATAAAAATTATTCATTTGTTTTTCGTTATTTCCTAACCAGAGTCTCTATCAATGATTTGGTGGAAAGGGCAGGAAAAAAAGATTTTCTGGATTGGTTGAGGCAGGTTGATAACCAATGATAATAATAATCTGAGCAGGAAAATATGAGAATGCAGGTAAATAAAAAAACAATAGAGAAATATTTGAATAAATGGCAGGATATCCTACGCCTTCGGGACTGGGATATTGTGGTTAAGATCGTAAAAAAGAAATGGCGCAAGTCTGGCGATATAAAGATCGATCTTGAAGACAAAAAAGCAGTCCTGTTAGTAAATAATAAACCAAAATGTGACAATCTTGAAGAATTAGTAGTTCACGAATTGCTTCATGTGAAATTGTATGGCATGGACCAGATGATCGAAGACCTTTTGTCCATTATATACGGAAAAACGAGTAATAAAAAGAAAGACTTTGCCTACACTCAATTTATGTTGCTTTTGGAATCTACTGTTGAGGATCTAACCAAGGGTTATCTGTCTGCTGCAAAGAGTAAAAAATCACTATCATTTGGCAGGTTAAAAAATGCCATTGATAAAGAAATAAGAAATAAATAGAAGGGATCGAGAAGTACCTTTTTGATACATTGACAAAGATTATTATTACTCTATAATGTGATTCAAGAATGGGAACCAAAATCACTGACAAATTAATTTCTTTGTTTCATCTTGATAAGGGTGATAAAAGGAAAAATTATGGTTATTTTGCCGGCATTATCAGTATTGTAGTAAATGTCATTCTTTTTGCTATAAAGCTTATTTTCGGGGTTTCTTTAAAAAGTGTATCGCTTATAGCCGATGCATTCCATTCACTTTCTGATGTGGTAACGTCGTTTATTGTTATACTCGGGTTTAAAATTTCCGCGAAGCCACCTGATAAAAAACACCCTTTTGGCCACGGCAGAGCAGAGCGTATTTTTTCAATTGTAATCGCCTGTATATTGATAATTATAGGAGTTGAATTTTTTATTAATGGCTTTAATAGACTTAGAAATCCGATTCCTATTGATTCTAACTGGCTAATTGTCATTGTTCTTCTTATTACAGTTCTTGTCAAAGAATTTCTTTCACATGTTTCTTTTGATCTCGGGAAGAAAATTAATTCGCCAACCTTGAAAGCAGATGCCTGGCATCATCGAACAGATTCTATTTCAACAGTTCTTGTGATAATTGGTTTTATACTCTATCGATTCGGGTTCTATTATATTGATGGAATTTTAGGTATGGTTATTTCTGTTCTCATAGCATACACCGGAATTTCGATTATTAAAGAATCAGGGAGTTTTCTTATGGGTGAAGCACCTTCTTTGTCTTTGTTTGAAAAAATAAAAGAAACTGCGTTGTGTTGTGATAGTGTCAGTGATGTACACCATGTCCATGTGCATGACTATGGTGGAAAAATAGAGATTACACTTCACATACGATTAAACAAAAAAACACGTCTTGACAAAGCACACGAGAAGGCATCGCAAGTAGAAAAAGCAGTAAAGGAAAACATAAGAGGCGCAGAAGTAACAGTGCACATTGAACCTGAATTTAAAGAAAACTGATGAATGATTAGCTATTTATAAAATATAGAAAAATGAAATTAAATCAGAAAAACTTATCAGATATACTTATAAGAGAATTACGTATGACTGATTATGATAAACTCATAGCACTCTGGAATAAAGCAAAACTATTATACAAGCCAGAGGGACGGGATAGGCAGGATAACATTGAACGTGAATTGAAAAAACCTACAGCAATTTTTCTGGTGGCAGAAAAGAATGAAGAGTTGATCGGTTCTATATTTGGCACTCATGATGGCAGAAAGGGCTGGATAAACAGGCTTGCAGTAGCACCTGGGTATCGCAAACAGGGTATTGCTGCTAAGCTGGTTAAAGAGGTGGAAAATCGCCTTTTTGATATGGGGATTGGTATAATCGCCTGCCTGATCGAAGATTGGAACACAGAATCTATGGAGGTTTTTGAAAAAATGGGATATAAACAACATAATGATATAACATATTATACCAAAAGAAGGTTTGTAGACGTATGAAAAAAAATCCATGTGTTCAATTAGACTGGGGAATCGATGGATTACAATTAGCACTCGGGAATCACGATATTGTGGTTATTGTGGACACTTTGCGATTCAGTACTGCAATAGTGACTGCGATCATGAATGGTTTTACGATTTACCCATTCTCTGATAAGAAAAAAGGGATGGACTATGCACATGAAATTGGTGCAGAAATATCAGGCAAATCAGGTGAAGCAAAATACTCGCTTTCTCCATCAAGTTTTATAAATGCTGCTGATAAAGAGAATAAAAAAGTGGTTGTGTTTTCGCCAAACGGTGCTGCTTGTGCTGAGCTGGTTCGAGAACATGACATTGCTTATATTGGTTGTTTACTAAATGCAAAGGTTTTGGGTAAGCAGATAGATGAAGTTGCAATAGAAAAAAAGAAAAATATAACTATTATCGCAGCTGGTGAGCAACGCGCAATTGATACCGGGGAGAGAATTGTATATGAATTAAAAGAGGCTCAGAGAGTATTTGCTGTTGAAGATTATCTCGGAGCTGGTGCGATCATTTCTTATAGCAGATTAAAGAAAACTCCAGCGGCAGAAGTATGCGAACTGGCATTTCGGGCAGCGCAGGATAGACTAAAAGATCTTATGCTTAAATCTTTTAGTGGTAAATATCTGGTACAGCATAGTCTTACAAAGGATGTTGAACATGCAGCACAATTGAACCAGTATGATATTATACCAATAATCCGAGAGGGGAAAATCGAGTGTTTATCATAGAATAACCGGAGTTTTGATACCATGCAGTTAGGTAAAAAATATCGTATTATAGATTGGCTCTTAGAAGAGGATAATCCATCGGTTCGCTATTTTACTCTTAGAGATTTATTAGGCAGAAAAGAAAGTGATTCTGAACTAAAGGCAACTAAATCCGCAATTCCAAAATCAAAGATAATAACAAAAATATTTTTAAAACAAAAGAAAAGGGGATATTGGGAAGATCCGCAGAGTCCTTATTTACCAAAGTACAAAGCATCGTACTGGCAGATAATGATACTGGGCTACATGGGAATGGACCAAAAGGATGTAAGGGTAAGAAAAGCGTGTGAATATATATTCCAGTTTCAACACGATGAAGGCGGGTTTTCAGGTGAGACCATGAAAACAGCATTAAGGGCATATAATTGGTATTTGAAAAGAGGAAAAAATTTACCGTCGCGTAATAAATGGATATCTTCATATATTTATCAAGGGCAGCTCTCATGCCTCACTGGTAACATGACTGCTACGCTTATTAGACTCGGATATGCAAATGATCCAAGAGTAAAAAATGCATTAAAATGGCTGATAAAGATTCAAAACAGAGATGGTGGCTGGCTTTGTCCTTACTGGAGTGCTCATATAAAAGATAAACATGGTTGCTTTTACGGAACAATCTGCCCATTAGAAGCATTTAGCGAGGTTCCAAAAAAAGATTTAACAAAAGAGATGAAACAAACAATAAAAAGAGGAACAGAATTTCTTCTTATGCATCGGCTTTTTAAAGCAGATCATCACAATTATAAAATAATCAAGAAGTCATGGCTAAAATTTGGGTTTCCATGGTTTTATAATTATAATATTCTAAGAGGGTTGGATATTTTAACCAAACTGGGTTATACCCGGGATGAGCGTTTAAATGATGCAATTAAAGTTTTACTGCAAAAGCAGGGTCAGGACGGAAAATGGATTCTTGAAAGTACCCCTTCAGGGAGAATGCATGTTAATTTGGAAACAGTGAGAAAACCAAGTAAATGGATAAGCTTAATTGGTGCAAGAGTTTTAAAACGTCTCTCAAAAATTCTATCTTGACAACACAAACCATTTTGAGTATAATAAAATACAGCTGTAACCGTAGAGGTTTGCCTTTATTAGCATTTTTAAAGATGTTGACAAAGGTATAAAGGCTAGAAAGGAGGACATTTGGAAATCTACGGTAAGATAAAGTGGTTCGATAGTAAGAAGGGCTATGGTTTTATTGAGAAAGAAGATGGTTCCGGTGATGTGTTTGTACATTATGCCGACATTGTTGGCGAAGGATACCGGGTTCTTAGAGAAGGCGACAGAGTTAAATTTGAGATTGCATCATCACCAAAAGGGGACAAAGCTTTAAAAGTCGAACGCGTTAACGAATAAGAGACATTAAAAGTGTTTCTTAAATGGGGTTTGGATGCACCAAACCCCATTTTTTTAAAAGGGTTCATATGTGAACCCTTTAGGTATTGACATAAAAACTTATTTAGTTATAATTTAATGTGAACTGGAAACGGATTGCGGATGTAAATTTGAACCGCCTTAATGAATCCCTGAAGTTCATAGAAGATGTAATAAGATTTTCCCTTGAGAATAAAGATCTTTTAACCCGGATAAGAAAACTCAGATATGAATTCTTTAAGATAAAAAAGGCTGTTCCACTAGCTGATATAATCAGTTTCCGTCAAAGTCGTTATGATCTCGGTAGAACTGCAACATTTGATATTCAAACAAAAAAGACATCTGAAGATTTAATAATTGCTAATTTGACCAGGGCAAAAGAATCGGCGAGAATCATAGAAGAGATTCTCAAATCGATAAATGTGAAGATAGGTAATAGAATGAAAGAAATGAGGTTTCAATTATATGACCTGGAAAAGTATATTATCGGATGCCTTAGAAGAAACTTCAATTCCAGAATCATTGCGGTCATAGATGAAAAATACTTATTAGCATACAGGATTAAGAATATGATAGATATTCTTGAAAATAATGGTGCAACAATGATTCAACTTCGCATTAAAACCTTGCCAGACAGAAAATTCTACAATTATGCTGTGAGGATTAAAAAGACCCTCAAAAAAAAGGATATAAAATTCATCATTAATAATCGATTAGATATTGCTCTTGCCGTTGGTGCAGATGGAGTTCATCTTGGCCAGGATGATATGCCAGTAAGGATGGCACGTAGAATATTGGGTGAGAACTATATCATTGGTGTATCAGCGCATAATATAGATGAAGCGAAGAAGGCAGAACAGGGTGGAGCCGACTATATCGGAGTCGGTTCAATATTTAGGACAAAAACAAAATCAGATGCCCACATCTGTGGGCTGTCAGTTCTGAAATCGATGTGCAAAAAAATAACTATACCGGTGATTGGTATTGGAGGTGTAACAAATAAAAATTACAGGGATGTGTTTAAGACGGGCGCTTCAGGTATTGCTGTTTCATCCTATTTATTTGAAGGTGATTTATTAAAGAATATTCGTTCATTGACACTTAGGAAATAATGATTATAATAAAATATACTATGTGTTTGGAAAAAACCAAGTATTCTATCTGCAAAACTCCAAAAAGACGAAGAAAGTTCAGGATGGTCGAAAAATGAAACGGAACAGGGCATAAGATGGCAGAAGAAAGCATGAGAAGGCGATTAAGGGCAACAAGAATAGAACAAAGCCTTCATAGTACTTTTTCCGCCTTCTCAAACCATTTGTTTTTT
The DNA here is from genome assembly GCA_023128195.1 of Caldifarciminota bacterium. Lineage (GTDB taxonomy): Bacteria > Hydrothermota > Tepidihabitantia > SM23-42 > SM23-42 > SOIY01. The sequence goes on from JAGMEL010000148.1 coordinate 27,446, forward strand.
AAGGAGGATTTATGGAATTAAATATAACCGCAAAGAATTTTAACCTCAGCAATAGATTGGAACAATATGCTAAAAAGAAGATGTCGAAGTTGGAGAGGTTTTCCCACCATATTATTAATGGCGATATGATTTTGGAAAAAGATAAGTCTTTAAATGTGATTGAGCTTAATTTATCAGTCAAACATTCAGTTGTCACAAGTAAGGTTAAAAATGCGGATATCTATCTGGGAATAAGCGAAGTTTTCAGAAAGACCGAAAGGCAGTTAATTAAGTATGAAGAGAAATTCCGAGAAAGAAAAAGGTTGGCGCATAAAACAAGAAGAAAATGAATAAAATAACAACGGGAACTCTGTATCAGGAAAAAAAGGACGAATTTTCTTTAGAAATTGTTATAGGTGAAGAATTTTTACGACAGAGAACAATAACTACCTATGATATTTTTCGTCCTGGTCTTGCCTTAGCTGGTTACACAGGATATTTCTTAAGCGATCGTATATTGATAGTTGGTGAAACAGAGACTGTTTATTTAAAGACATTAACAAAAAAATTAAAAGATAAACGGATTGCAACTGTAATGAGCTTTGGCGCGCCATGTCTTATTGTTACTAAGGGTTTAGACATTGATAAGAAATTTATCGAACAAGCAAAACATAGAAAAATTCCAATATTGCGGACTTCCATGTCGACGACCCCATTTATTCATAAACTGTCTGCATATCTTGATTACAAGCTTGCTCCCACAAAATACGTTCAGGGTACACTTGTGGACATTTATGGAGTTGGTGTTTTGTTTATCGGTAAACCAGGAACAGGTAAGAGTGAGTGTGCCATGGATTTAATTGAGAGAGGGCATCGTTTTGTTGCTGATGACCTGGTTAAAATTGTGAAGCGGGGTAATACTCTGATTGGTTCTGGGGCTGAAAAGAGTGATCGCTTGAGACATCATATTGAGATTAGAGGCGTTGGAATTATTAATATTTTCAGAATATTTGGTGTTAAATCAGTTAGATTAAGAAAGCGTATAGAAGTTGTTGTTGAACTTATTCTATGGGATGAAACAAAGGGTGAATATGAACGGATTGGTTTAGAAAAGAAGGTAAAGAAAATTCTTGATGTAAAAATCCCACGTATTGTAATACCGCTTACACCAGGAAAGAATGTTTCAGTTATTGCTGAGGTTATAGCAATGAATTATCTTCTGGAATTGCGGGGAATCAATCCAGCCAAAGAATATGATATTGAATTGAAAAGAGTCTTATCTGAAAAGGAAATGTCAGATGTTTATTATAATGAACATATAGAGTAATTGATATGATTAAAGGTATAATAGTTGGCCATAGTGACTTTGCAAAAGGAATGCTTCACACGGCTGAACAGATAGTTGGTAAACAACCTGATCTTGAAATTATTTCTAATAAAGGAATTTCTTGCGAAGTGTTGAGTGAAAGGATCGCAAAAATTGTCCGTAGTAATGAAAGTCAAGAAACAATAGTTTTTGTTGATTTGCCTGGGGGGAGTTGTACGATAAGCTGTTATGGTTTGTTAAAGGATTATAATGAGTTAAATGTAATCGTTGGCGTGAATCTACCTATGCTAATAGAGTTTTTTATGTTACGTGATAAACATTCAGTTATTGAACTCGTTCCCATTTTAATTGAAAAGGGAAGAGAAAATATTTTTAAATTGAGGTGCAGAAAATGAATAAAAAAATCAAATTTTTAGGTGATGTTTTTGAATCGTCAGTAGAGAAATTCCCGGATAAACTGGCGTTAAAAAAAGATGATACTGAATATACCTATGCTCAACTAAAAGCAGAGGTAATAAAATTAAAGAATCATTTATTAGGTCTTGATTTGAAAAAAGGAGACAAATTTGCAGTGTTTGGTGAGAATGGGCCAGAATGGGCAATAGGGTATTTAGCTATCGTGCGGGCAGGGTTGATCTGTGTACCAGTGGACCGTTTGTTATCAGAAGCTGAAATTCTTCACATTCTTCGTCACAGCGAAGCAAGCGGTGTCATTGCTTCGGAAAATTACATCGATAAAATCGAAGCAGTCAAAGGTGAATTAACCGATTTCAAATACGTGATACCCATGGATAGTATTAAGAAATTAGTGGCTACAAAAGATATCCCTACTGGAAAGCTCGATTCTGATTCATTGGCAGTATTGATTTTTACATCAGGCACGACCGGTACGGCAAAAGCAGTTATGTTGAGTCATAATAACATCCTTAGTAATCTAAGAGCTGTTGAACAAATGATACCACTAAGCGAAAATGATACACTCGTTTCAATAATTCCTATGCATCACACATTCGAAGGAACTGCTGGGTTTCTTTATCCGTTATATCAAGGCGCGGCAATTTACTATCCCGCGAGTTTAAAACCAAAGGACATTTTAGAAACAATGAAACTGGCAAAGGTATCTTGCCTTATTGCTGTTCCTCTTCTATTTGAAAAATTCTTAGGAGCTGTTCACAGGAAAGTCGCGAGCTCATCCTTGCCAACCAAAGTTATGTTCAATGCAATAAGTGGAGTAGGCTCGGTCTTTAAATTTTTAAGGAAACCACTTTTTGCAAGGGTGAGAAGAGAGATGGGTCTTGGTAATCTAAGAATTGCATGTGCTGGTGGAGCGGCACTTACAGAAAAGGTTGCACGGGGATTGAAACTTCTTGCTATACCTATTCTACAGGGGTATGGATTGACTGAAACCTCTCCTGTAATTTCAGTAAGTCCATTAGAAAAGCCAAACACTGCTTCAGTCGGGGTTGTTGTTCCAGGTGTTGAGGTTAAGATCAATGAACCCGATGAAAATGATATAGGTGAAATTATCATGCGCGGTCCTAATGTAATGCTTGGGTATTATAAAAATAAAAAAGCAACAGATGAGATTATAAAGGATGGTTGGTTATATACCGGAGATTTAGGGTGGCTCGATGATGAAGGTTATTTGTATATCACAGGTAGGAGGAAAAGTTTAATTGTTACGCAGACAGGTAAGAATATCTATCCTGAGGAGCTTGAAGCAAAACTGCTAAAGAGTCAATGGGTACAAGAGGTTTTAGTAGTACCAAGAATTGATCCTGAAACAAAAAAGGAATCCATATGCGCTCTGATTTTTCCGGATTATGAATTACTTGAGCAATACAGCATTTCATCAGATATTACACTAAGTGAGGAAGATATTGAATCAATATTCAAGGATGAGATAAAAAAGGTTAATGAAGATTTACCTGCCTATAAAAAAATTCTTCAATTTGAAGTCAGGGAAGAAGAATTTCCCAAGACTACGACAAAGAAGATAAAGCGACATATGTTTATTGAAAGAGGAGTAAAGGTTTAACAAACGCAGTATCATTCCGCCCCTTTAAAAAATGGGCTGAATTCGCAGGATCACTGCGTTCGCAGGACCGTCCTGCCATTCATTAATGGCGGGACTTGCAGTATCGTCCTGATTAAAGTCAGAATTCGCTAAATTATGAAATTTAAATATGAAGATTTAGAAATATGGCAATTAGCTTTGGAATTGATAAAGATTATTTATCAATTATTAAAAAAATTCCCGGCGGAAGAAAAATATGATTTGGTTTCTCAAGGCAAAAGAGCAGTTGTTTCTATTGCACTAAATATTGCAGAAGGCAGTGGCCGGCATACTGATAAGGATTTTAGTCTTTTTATTAACAGAGCAATAACTTCATTGCAGGAAGTTGATGGAGTATTGAAAATTGGCATGAAATTGAATTACATTACAGATGAAGATTATCAGTCTGTAGTACCTCTGATTGAGAAAGAGTATTATAAACTTGTCGCTTTTGATAAAGCGCTTATTAAAGGTGCTACAAAACGACGACGCTATGTTCAATAAAACTTGGCGAGCCCTGTGATATAATAACAAATGATTTGCAATTAATTAGGCGGGTAGGTTTGACAACAAAACTAATATAGTTGAAGATACAATTTCTTGTATTTCACGGGGCGATACTGCAATTCCGCCGAATATCGGCGGAAGATACTGCGAGTCTCGACATTGGTCGAGACGATCCTGCAAGTGCCGACAGGTACGATCCTGCGTTAGTCCGTTACTTTATAAACTTCATCATGTTCATGAACTGGATTATCAACTTTTAATCCAATATCATCGCCCTTTTTCGCTTTTTGAATCGATTTGTGCTCAATCTGCATAGAATTGATTACTTGCGTAAAATCAGTGGTATGTCCTTTTATATGAATTGTGTCTCCTACATTCAATTCATCACCAATTAACTGTAGAACTGCTACATTTATATTATTAAAACAATGGGTTATTTTGCCAATTAGTTTTTCCATCTGGTCCTCCTTTTAAATTATTTTACTTATAAAACCTTCTGTGTCAATAATGAAGTCAAAGACTTAAGATGACAGCGATGGAAAAATAGATTACGGTGATTAAAACATCTCTGTAATCTTATTTATATCTTCGTAATCAAGCTGCTTTAAACAGCTCATTGACAAAAAAAGTTTTTGGATTATAATAATTAGAAAGGAGATTTATGATATTTGTTTCTACACTTGATGTTATTCCGGGTAAGGTTGATGATTTGCAGGAAATTATCAAATCTCTTGAAGTACCTGAGGATATTAAAATAAGAGAATTCCTTACCTTGTTTGGTAAACCCGATTATCTTTTGACTTTTGAAGCTCCTGATGAGGAAAAAGCGATGTCTTTTATCCTAAAATTTGTATCGGTTGCAGTTCCTAAAACCTCAGTAGGAGTACCAGTGGAGAAGGTGTAATGACTAATATGCTTCAGCGAATTGCAAAAAAAGAAGATGTGTCAGTTCAATATTTGAAAAAGGGAATTAAAAAAGGTCACATAGTTTTAGTGAAAAACCGAAAACATCGCATCACTCCAATTGCAATTGGTCATGGACTGAGCACAAAAGTCAATGCCAATATCGGAACATCTCCAGATGTTGCTAATATAAGATACGAATTGAAAAAATTGGAGGTAGCGATTAAGGCTGGGGCAGATACAGTTATGGATCTTTCAACCGGAGGGAATGTCGATCGTATAAGAAAAGCAATTGTTAAGGCATCCCGGGTGCCAATTGGGACAGTACCCATTTATCAGGTTGCAATTGAATCGCAAAAAAAGAAAAGACCTTTTCTCAAGGCATCAGTAGACGAAATTTTTCAGGTGATTGAACGTCATCTTGATGACGGGGTTGATTTTATCACGGTCCACTGTGGTGTAACCAGAGAGAGTATCAAGGGGCTAAAACGAAAGAAACGGGTCTGCGGAGTTGTCAGCCGCGGCGGTTCAATGATGATCGAATGGATGGCGTTTAACAAAAGAGAGAATCCACTTTATGAATATTATGATCGTTTGTTAAAATTGGCAAAAAAATATGATGCGACCTTGAGCCTTGGTGATGGTCTTAGACCCGGGACAATCGCAGATTCAACCGATAGGTATCAGATAAAAGAGCTTATTGTAATCGGTGAGTTAGTAAAATGGGCAAGGGATGAAAAAGTTTCAGTAATGGTAGAAGGACCAGGCCACATTCCAATACATGAAATTGAGGCAAATATTCGATTGGAAAAGAATATTTGTGATGGTGCGCCTTTTTATGTTCTTGGTCCACTGGTCACTGATATAGGGGCAGGATATGACCATATTGTATCTGCAATTGGTGGAGCCATGGCAGCATATTATGGAGCTGATTATTTGTGTTATGTAACACCATCCGAACATCTGGGTCTACCTAATGTTGAAGAGGTAAAGGAAGGTGTTATAGCTTCAAAACTGGCTGCGCACGCTGCAGATATTGCAAAAGGAATAAAGAAGGCAAGGCAAGCTGATCTTAAGGTAGC
>JAGMEL010000149.1 GCA_023128195.1 Caldifarciminota bacterium
CCTGATAAGGCAACAAAAATATTTAAACGTTCCCGTTCAAAGTCAGACATGACCTGTACTATGTGCGGAGAATTTTGTGCAATGAAGAAGACAAAACAAATTATTAAGGGTCATAAATAGAGAATTGTTTGTGTGTTAAATAAATTGAAAAAGTTGGTTCAAAAATTAAGCACCGAAAAACAAATAGATTACTCGGATGAACAGAATATATAAGGAATTCAAAGATTAAAATATGGCTGATGTTTTGATTGTCGAAGATAAATCCAGCTTTGGAGAAATGTTAAGGAGTAATTTAGAAGATGCCGGTATATCTGCTCGATTAGTAAAAAGAGGCCGTGAGGCATTACAGGTTTTCAAAAAAGAGAAGGTGGAGATTGCCCTTATTGATTTGAGACTGCCTGATATAGATGGCATTGATCTGTTGCGTGAGTTAAAGAAATACGATATTGATACACAGTTTGTAATTATGACTGCATTCGGGACTATAGAGCGGGCAGTTGAGGCAATGAAACTTGGCGCCTGTGATTTTTTGACTAAACCGTTTGACATTGAGCAACTCATTAATATGATAAACCGAATTATTAAGGAGCAGAGATGTTTTTATGAGAATATTCTTTTAAAGGATGAAGCTGCGAAGATTTATGGGTTCCCTGAGATAATTGGCAAAAGTGCTGCCATAAAAAAAGCAACAGATTTTTTACAAAAAGCAGCACCAACTGATACTACAGTTCTTCTTTTAGGCGAATCAGGTACTGGTAAGGAATTGTTTGCCCGGGCATGTCATAAGCTGTCGTCAAGAAAAGAAAACCCATTCGTCCCCTTGAATTGTGCGGCAATACCCCATGAACTTCTTGAAAATGAATTATTTGGTTCAGAAAAAGGTGCATTTACAGGTGCTGTGACAAGAAAGCTCGGCAAATTTGAACTTGCAAATAAAGGTACTATTTTCCTGGATGAGATTGGTGATCTTAATTTAGACCTGCAGGCGAAGATCCTGCGCGTACTACAAGAAAGAACCTTTGAGCGATTAGGCGGTACTTATTCGATAAAGGTTGACGTTAGAATAATCGCAGCGAGCAATAAGAACCTTTTAGATCTTGTGAAAGAAAATAGATTTCGTGATGATCTATATTATCGATTAAGTGTTTTCCCGATAAAAATTCCTTCATTGAGAGAAAGAACAGAAGATGTACCACTTTTGGTCGATTATATTCTTAGAAAATTACGTTCAAAAAAAACTGTTTCTATTGAAGCAAATGAAAAATTACAGAATTATAATTGGCCTGGTAATATAAGAGAATTGGAAAATGCTATTGAAAGGGCAGTTATAATTGCAAAAGATACTATTTACCCAGAGCACATACTTTTACCAGAGACAAAAAAGCTAAAGGTCTCTCCGAGTTCTGCAAAAACATTGAGAGCAGCAGCGAATTGTGGACGTGAAGTAGCAGAGGCAGAGATTATCAAAAAAATACTCGAACAAACAGGCGGCAACAAATCAGAAGCTGCCCGCCGTCTTAAAGTATCCTATAAAACCCTCCTTAACCGCATAAAAAAATACAAAGAGAAAGGTTTGTTATAACAAACCTTCAAGTTTCAAGTTCTCCCGCTTTGCGGGATCCACGATTTTCCTATATATTATAATCCAAAATGATAAATCGGGACAAGAACCAAGCACCAAATCCCAAACAATATCCACCCCGTTAGATATGAGCCCAATTTATTTTTTTAAACATTTATAATATCATGAGGATAATGTGATGTGTTCTATTTCTGATAGTTGGTTTATCTAATGGGGCAGGCAAATTCTAATGACTAAAATACAAATTTTCTAAACAAAGAGGTCTTGAATTTAAATATTTGAATTTTGATATTGTTTAGTATTTCGAAATTAGTGCTTAGTATTTGCACGACTCTGTCGTGCAATGCCGAGGGGAGGGTGAAATAATTACTGATTCCTGTATCCTAATTC